>DASZON010000001.1:0-5130 GCA_035550755.1 Actinomycetota bacterium
CTCGACCGCCTTGCGGGCGGCGTCGAGCATGGTGGCTGCCGGGACGACCTGCTCGGACGGTGAGCTGGCGAGCAGCGCCCGGCCCTCGTCGGCGTTGGTGCCGTCCAGCCGCACGACCAGCGGGACCTGGACCTTGTCGCCCAGGCGGTCCAGGGCGTCCAGGATCCCCTGGGCGACCAGGTCGCCGCGGGTGATGCCGCCGAAGATGTTGACCAGCACGCTGCGGACCTTGGGGTCGGACAGGATCACCTCGAGGCCGGCGGCCATGGTCTCGGCCGAGGCGCCCCCGCCCACGTCCAGGAAGTTGGCCGCCTTGCCGCCGGCCTGGGCGACCACGTCCAGGGTGCTCATGACCAGGCCGGCCCCGTTGCCGATGATGCCAACGTAGCCGTCGAGCTTGATGTAGTTGAGGCCCTGCTCCTTGGCCGCCTGCTCCTGGGGGTCGACGGCGGAGGTGTCGCGCAGCTCCTCCAGGTCGGGATGGCGGACCAGGGCCGAATCGTCGAGGGTGACCTTGCCGTCCAGGGCCACGACCTCGCCGCCGGCCGTCAGGACCAGCGGGTTGACCTCGACCAGCATGCAGTCGGCGGCGATGAACACCTCGTACAGCCGGGCCAGCAGCTCGGCCGCCCCCTTGCGGGCCCGCTCGTCGAACCCGGCGCCGTAGACGAGCTGGTTGACGTGGTAGCTGCGCAGCCCGACCAGCGGGTTGACCGGCACCTTGACGATCGCCTCGGGCTTCTCCTCGGCGACCTGCTCGATCTCGACCCCGCCCTCGGCCGAGGCCATGGCCAGGAACCCCTTGCTGGCCCGGTCGTGGAGGATGGCCACGTAGTACTCGGCGGCGATGTCCGAGGCCTGCTCGACCAGGACCCGGCGGACGGTATGGCCGCGGATGTCCATGCCAAGGATCCGCTCGGCCTGCCGGCGGGCCTCGGCCGGGTCGCCGGCGAGCTGGATGCCGCCGGCCTTGCCGCGCCCGCCGATCTGGACCTGGGCCTTGACCACGACCCGGCCGCCGATCTCGGCCGCGGCCGCCTCGGCCTCCTCCGGCGACCAGGCGACCCGGCCGCGCGGCACGGCCACCCCGTACTTGGCGAACAGCTCCTTCGCCTGATGCTCGAACAGGTCCATGCGTCAGCCTCTCGGTCGGGTGCCGTCGGGGGTGGCCGCTCAGGCGGCCTGGTCGAGGGCGGCGCGCAGCCACTCGACGATCTTCGAGGTGGGGGTGCCCGGGGTGAAGATCTCGGCCACGCCCTGCTCCTTGAGCAGGACGATGTCCTCGCGGGGGATGATGCCGCCGCCGAACACCAGCACGTCGTCGGCGCCACGCTCGCGCAGCAGCTCCACCACCCGGGGGAACAGGGTCATGTGGGCGCCGGAGTGGATCGAGAGCCCGACCGCGTCGGCGTCCTCCTGGACCACGGCGGCGACGATCTGCTCGGGGGTCTGGTGCAGGCCGGTGTAGATGACCTCCATGCCGGCGTCGCGCAGGGCCCTGGCCACCACCTTGGCCCCCCGGTCGTGGCCGTCCAGCCCCGGCTTGGCCACCACGACCCGGATGCGTCCCTGCGCCACGGTGCCGCTGCCCCTTTCGCCGCGATCGCGGCCCGCGCTTCGCTGCCGGGCCGTACCTGGCACGATACTACCCGGCCATCCGGCCGCCCGAACGACCGACCGCGCGGAGGACCAGCGCCCGTGCCCGATCCACCGGGGGACCACCCCGGCAGTCCCCCGGACCCCCCCGTGCCCGATCCACCCCTGCCGCCCGGCCGCGACCCCGGCGGGCGGGTCGCCTACCTTCCGCCCCGGGCGGCCAAGGCGCGCAAGCTGATCCTGCGCAGCCAGCTCGGCCGGGCCTGGATCGTCGGCGCGGCCCTGTTCGGGGTCGTGATCCTGGCCGCCGGGGTGCTGTTCCTGGCCCGCCAGGGCCGGCCCGGGCCGCCCTGGGTCCGGGTCGCCCCGGTCGCCGCCCTGCCAGCGGGCGCGGTCACCGAGACGGCCGGGCCGGCCGGGCAGGTGGTGGTGGTCGACCGCCGCGGCGGCCTGCGGGCCTTCCTGGCCCAGCTGGGGTCGTGCCCGGTGCGGGCCGCCGGCGGCGGGTTCGCCCGCCCCTGCGCCGGGCAGCGCTGGGACGCCGAGGGCTCCCCGGCCAGCGAGCTGCGCGACGGCCAGGAGGCGCCGCCGCCCCTGCGCCGGGTCCCGGCCGCGGTGGCCGGCGGCGACCTCTACGTCGACCCCCGCTGACCCCTTAGGGGTCCGCCGGCCCCGGCCGATATCCAGAAGGTGACCACGGAGAGTGGTCAGCCCTCTGGAGGTGCCGGTGATCGCTCGGGTGCTGTGCGCGACCGCCCAGTCGGAGCAGGCGGCCGAGACCATGGCCGAGCTGTGGGGCGAGCAGGTGGGTCGGTTCGAGCGGACCGCGCCCGGCTTCCAGGGAGCCGTGCTGCTGCGCGAGGGGGCCAAGCTGCTGGCCGTCTCCTGCTGGGACGGCGAGGGGACGGCCGCGGCCGCCCTGGCGCCCCTGCTGGACCGGATGGCCGTCTCGGACCTGCACGCCCTGCTGGCCGAGCCGCCGTCCTGCCGCTTCAGGACGCTGTGACGGTCAGGGCGCTGGCCGAGCTGGGCCAGGGGGCCAGGGGGCGGATCGTCGAGCTGCGCCTGGCGCCGGGGCGGCGGACCTCCCCCCGGTCTCCCCTGCGGCCGGGGGCGACGGTGTACGTGGCCGAGGCCACCGGCGGCCGCTGGCTGCACGTGCGCATCGACTACCGCGAGTACTCGATCCCCCTGGGGGTGGCCGAGGGGGTCCTGATCGAGCTGCCCGAGCGGGACCAGCCGCCATCGGCCGCCGACGCCTACGCGGTGTTGGTGTCGCGGCTGGAGCGGCGCAGCTGGCGGGTCCGGGTGGTCGACCGGGCCAGCGGCGTGGTCGCCCGCAGCGAGTGGTTCGAGGACGAGGCGGCCGCCCGCCGCCGCCACGCCGAGCTGGCCACCGACGCCGCCACCATGGACGCCGGGACGTTCCAGTCCCGCTACCGGATGCCCTGATCGCGGTGGTGCAGGGTCCGGCCGTGGCTGTCGTGCTCGTCGACCCCGGCCGGGTCCAGGTGCAGGTCGACCGCGGCCACCCCCGGGAGGGCGTGGAAGACGGCGTGGCGGACCTGCTCCCCCAGGTCGTGGGCGACCCGCAGGGGCAGGTCGGGGTCGACCTCGGCGTGGACCAGGACGTGCAGGGAGCGGCCGACCCAGCGGGCGCGGGCGGCGTGGACCGCCTCCACCCCCTCGACCGAGGCGGCGGCCCGCTCGATCTCGTCGATCACCTCGGGGTCGACCCGGTCGAGCAGCCGGGCGAGCACGTCGCGGGTGGTCCCGACCAGCACCCAGGCGATCACGGCGGCCAGCAGCAGCCCGGCCAGGGGGTCGGCGGCCGGCCAGCCGGCCCAGGCCCCGGCGATCCCGGCCGCCGCGGCCAGGCTGGCCAGCCCGTCGACCCGGGAGTGCCGCCCGTCGGCCACCAGCGGGACCGAGTTGATCCGCCGGCCGACCCGCAGCTTGTACTGGGCCACGGCCTCGTTGCCGGCCACCCCGGCGAGGGCCGCGGCCAGGGCCCAGCCGGGGTTGCGCAGCGGCGGCACCCCGCCGGCCAGCTTGGCCAGGGACTCGGTGGCCGCGACCACGGCCGAGGCGGCGATGGCCAGGACCACCAGCACCCCGGCCACGTCCTCGGCCCTGGCGTACCCGAAGGTGGAGCGCCGGTCGGGCTGGCGGCGGCCGACCACGAAGGCGACCCACAGGGTGACCGTGGTGAACACGTCGCCCAGGTTGTGGAGGCCGTCGGCGAGCAGGGCGACCGAGCCGCTGGCGGCCACGAACACGAACTGGACAGCGGCGGTCAGCCCGAGGCCGGCCGCCGACAGCTTGACCGCCCGCAGCCCCTGGTCCTCGCCGGCCGCCGAGCCGGCCATCGGCACCGGGGCGTGGCTGTGGCTGTGCCCATGGCTGTGGCCGTGGCCGCCGCCCACCGCTCCCTCCAGCCCGAAGCCGCCTGGTCCAGGACGTGCAGCGGGCCCATGGCGCCAACCGGGTGGGATCGGCGGCACCAGGGCCCGACTGCCGGAGGCCGCGCACACCCGAGCGGGCGGGGCCACCGCTGTCCAGGGTAAGCCGAGGCGTCCCTGGATGCCAGTCCTCCTGTGGAGAAAAATGGTGCCAGGCCAACGGCGGCCCCAATCCGACGCGGAGGTGTGCTGTATGGAAGCTCGAGCCCACGGCGAGGCCCCCGACCGCAACCTGGCCCTCGAGCTCGTCCGGGTCACCGAGGCGGCGGCCATGGCCGCCGCCCGCAAGATGGGTTTCGGCGACAAGGAGGCGGTCGACCAGGCGGCCGTGGACGCCATGCGCCACGTGCTCGGCTCGGTGTCGATGACCGGGGTGGTGGTGATCGGCGAGGGCGAGAAGGACAACGCCCCCATGCTCTACAACGGCGAGGAGATCGGGGACGGCACCCCACCCGAGGTCGACATCGCCGTCGACCCGGTCGACGGCACCACCCTGACCGCCAAGAGCATGCCCAACGCGATCTCGGTGGTGGCCCTGTCGGACCGGGGCACCATGTTCGACCCCGGCCCGTGCGTCTACATGGAGAAGCTGGCCGTGGGGCCGGAGGCGGCCGACGCGGTCGACTTCGAGGCCCCCCTGGCCCTGAACCTGCGCCTGGTCGCCAAGGCCAAGGGCGCCCACGTGGCCGACCTGACCGTCTGCATCCTCGACCGCCCCCGCCACGAGGAGCTGGTCACCCAGATCCGCGCCGCCGGGGCCCGGGTCAAGCTGATCACCGACGGCGACGTCGCCGGGGCGATCATGGCCGCCCGCGACGGCACCGGGGTGGACGTGCTGGTCGGGGTCGGCGGCACCCCCGAGGCGGTGATCGCCGCCTGCGCGCTCAAGTGCCTGGACGGGGCCATGTTCGGGCGCCTGTGGCCCCGCAACGACGAAGAGCGCCGGGCCGCCCTGGACGCCGGCTACGACCTCGACAAGGTCCTGACCATCGACGACCTGGTCCGCGGCGACAACGTCTTCTTCGCCGCCACCGGCGTCACCGACGGCGAGCTGCTCCGCGGGGTCCGCTTC
>DASZON010000002.1:0-8957 GCA_035550755.1 Actinomycetota bacterium
CGTCTCGGTGGTCGGCTACAACGACGTCCCCATGGCCGACTGCTTCGACCCGCCCCTCACCACCATCCGCCTCGACGGCGGCGAGATCGGCCGCCGCGCCGGCACCGCCGTCCTCGCGGCGATCCGCGGCCTGGAGATCCCCACCAGCGGCCCCCCGGTCCCGGCCGAGCTGGTGGTCAGGTCGACCGCCGCCCCTGTCGCATCAGCCTGATCCCGGGCTCCGGTGCGGTGTTCCCGCTCCCCCGGGGGGCTGTGGACGGCGCCGCGCGCCCGTGGTCCCGCTGGGCTACCCTCCCGAATTGGGGGCCCCGGGAACCGGGCTCGAGGTTCCGGCGCGCCCGGTGGCCTCGCCGGCGGCCTGGTTGGCGGCCTCGCCGGCGGTCTCGCCGGTGGCCTCGCCGGGAGCCTCGCCGGGGTTGTTGCTGGGGCGCTTCGTAGGGTTGTCCCCGGGGTTCTCCCCCGGGATCACCGGGGCTCCGGCGGGGGAGCGGGGGCGGCGGGTGGCCTGGTCGTCGAGGAACCGGGCGACCAGGCCGCGGAGGACCACGGCCATGGTGAAGCCGTTGGCGTGGCACCACTGCTTGAGGCGCTCGTGCTGGTCGGTGGAGAGCCGGACCGGGACGCTCTGCCAGGGGCCGCCGGTCTCGGGGCCGAGGGGCGGCAGGGTGACCTCGACCCGCTCCGGGCCGTAGACCCGCTGGGGCGGGATCGGCCCGTGGAACACCTCGCCGGCGGGCAGGCCGGGCCCGATCGGGCCCGGGTCGGGGACGCCCGGCGCCGCCCAGGGGGTCAGCCTCGGCTCCAGCATGGCCTCCAGGAGGGCGTCCTGCTCCTCGGGCGGGAGCGAGCGGACGGCCTTGAGCATCAGCCGCGACAACTCTGACATCGGTGCACCCCTCAGTTGCTATCCCGACTGATATCGGGCGATATCAAAGGATGCGCCGTTCCCGCCGCAGTTGTCGAGCCGTGGCGTGGCTGGCCTCGTGCCGGCCCCGGTACGGGGCCGCGCCCAGCCGGTCCCGGCCTCCCAGGGCGACCAGCAGCCCGGCGGCGGTGCAGGCCCCGGCCACGGCCAGGGTGGCCGACACCCCGACCCGGTCGACCAGGGTGCCGGCGGCGGCCAGCCCGGCCGCCGCGGCCACGTTGATGGCCGAGGTCATCCAGGTCCCGGACTCGGTCAGGGTCCCGGGCGGGGCCAGCTCGGCCGCGAGCACGTAGGCCGAGCTCTCCAGCGGGGCCAGCACCAGCCCGACCAGGGCCACCATCGCGCCCAGGGCCAGCGGCGACGCGGTGGCCGACATCGGCACCCCGGCCAGCACCAGCAGGGTGAGCAGGACCAGGTAGCGCTGCCCGGCCGGCCGGCGCCAGCTCCTGGCCCCGTACCACAGCCCGCCGACGGCGCTGGCCGCGGCCCAGGCGGCCAGCAGCAGGGAGGCGGCCGCGGCCGCGCCGGCGTCCCTGGCCGCCCCGACCAGGCCGATCTCCCAGATGCCGATGGCCGCGCCGACCCCGGCCAGGGACAGGGCCAGGGTCCGCATCCCGGGCGCGCGGAGGGCCCCGGCCCAGCCGGCCTGGCCGGACGTCGTCTCGGCCGGGCCGCCGGCCTGGGCCCTGGACACCGGCGAGGCCACCAGCCCGAGCGTCCCGACCAGGGCGAGCCCGCCCGTGGCCAGCACCCCGACCCCCGGCCCGTACAGCGTTGCCAGCCCACCGGCCAGCAGCGGCCCGGTCACGAACAGCAGCTCGTCGAGTACGGCGTCAAGGGCGTAGGCGGTCTGGAGCCTCGGCCCCTGGCCGACCAGCGACAGCCACAGCACCCGCATGGACGCCCCCAGCGGCGGGACGACCGCCCCGGCGACCGCGGCCAGGCCGACGATGGCCGCCACCTGCCGGGACCCGGGCCCGGCGACCGCGACCAGCCCGGCCAGGGCGGCCGCGAAGGCCGCGGCCATCGGGGGCAGGCAGCGGCCCTGGCCAAGGCGGTCGACCAGCCGCCCCCGGACCGGCGCCAGCAGCCCGCTGGTCAGGGCGATGGCCGCCGAGGCGGCCCCGGCCTGGGCGAGCGAGCCGGTCTGCTCCTGGACGAACAGGACCACGCTGAGCGGCCCGGTGGCGCTGGACAGCCGCCCGACCAGGGAGGCGAGCAGCAGGGGCCGGGCGTGGGGGAGCCGCAGGATGCTCAGGTAGGTGGACCGCACGCCCTGATCCTACGGCTTCTCCCCGGTCGGGTGGTATGGCCTTCATGCACCGAACGCACGTCTCTGCGGAAAGGTCCGGCGCCGATTAGTGGTTCGTGAGCGGCAGGAGGTAGAAGAGGCCAAGGGATGCGGAATCGCCGGAATGCCGCGAACGACCACGAACCACGAACCCCCGGGAAGGAGTGGATTCGATGCCGTCCCCCCGGCACGTCCGTTGGGGCTAGTTCGATCGAGCCATGAATACGTACCCCGAGTGGACCGGCTCGGGGTACGCTTGTTGGTGCTGATCTTGGGATCCGCCGCGCGAGGAGGGCACGGGGATGCCGGCCAGGCTCAGGTGGTACATCGGCGCCGTTGTCCTCACCGGCCTGCTCGCGGTCGCCTTGGTGCTGCCGACGCTCGACCTCGACCGCGTCCGCGAGGTTGGCGGAGCGATCGTCCTGTTCGCCGGCTTCGTGGTCGGCGGCGAGCTGGTCTCGCTGCGGCTGCTGCGTGACAACCGGGTCAAGGACCTGGCCGTCACCACCACCTTCGCCTACGGCCTGGTACTCCTGGCCGGCACGGCCGTGGCCGTGCTGGTCTTCGTCCTCGCCTCGGTGGCGGCCGACCTCAGCCAGCGCAAGCCGGCCGTCAAGACGCTGTTCAACGCCGCCCAGTGCGCGCTCGCCCTGGCCGCCGGCGGGGCGGTCTACCACGCCCTCGGGGGCGGGTACGAGATCAGCACCGCCACCCTGCCCGCCCTGATCGCCGGCGGCCTGGCCTTCATGGTGATCAACCACCTGCTGGTCAGCGTCGTGATCAGCCTCGACCAGGGCGTGCCCATCGTCCAGGGACTGGGCCGCGACGACCTGCGCCTGGAGCTGGGCAGCTCGGCCATGGTCCTGGCCCTGGCCCCGGTGGCGGTGGTGGTGGCCGAGCGCAGCCTGCTGCTCCTGCCCGCCCTGGTCCTGCCCCTGGGCGCCGTCTACCTCGCCTCCAAGGCCGAGATCCGGGCCAAGCACGACCAGGCCGAGGCCGAGGAGGCGGCCGAGCGCCAGCTCCGCCTGACCGAGCAGGAGCAGGAGGTCGTCCGCCGCCTCCAGGAGACCGACCGGCTCAAGACCGACCTGATCAACACCGTCTCCCACGAGCTGCGCAGCCCCCTGACCACGATTGTCGGCGTCTTCGGGATCCTGCGCGTCCGCGGCGACAAGGGCGCCCCCGAGGAGCGGGACGAGCTGGTGGCCATGGGCATCCAGCAGAGCGAGCGGCTCCACAAGATGATCGAGCAGCTCCTGCTGGCGGCCCGCTTCGAGCAGGCCGACGTGGCCTCGCTGCGGGCCGCCCGGGTCGAGCTGGACGCCATCGACCTGGTCCGCCAGGCCGGGGCCGAGGCCAGGGCCCGCCACTCCGGCCGGCGCATCGCCATCGAGACCAACGGGTCCCTGCCGGTCAGGGTCGCCCAGGAGGCGGTCGTGCAGGTGCTCGGCAACCTGCTCGACAACGCCTGCAAGTACTCGCCCGACGGCGAGCCGGTGCGGCTGTCGGGGACCCGGGAGGGCGCCGAGGCGATCCTTGCCGTCGAGGACGCCGGCCCCGGCATCCCCGAGGCCGAGCGCCAGCGCATCTTCGACCGCTTCACCCAGCTGGACCGCCATAGCCAGCGCCGGGACGGCGGGGTCGGCCTCGGGCTCTACATCGCCCGCCAGCTCGCCCGCAGCCAGGACGGCGACCTGCTGGTGGTCGAGCCCCCCGGCGGCCATGGAGTCCGCTTCGAGCTCCACCTGCCGCTCCAGCCGGAGGCCGCCGGGCCCTAGCCGGATCGAGATTCCGGCGTTTTGTCTCCTGCCCCCGGGTTAGTCACGGGTCTCCGCGACAGAACCCGGCAATCGGGGCAAGCAGGAAGGAGACGCCATGAGCCAGTACGGCACCGAGCCGTCGGCCGGTGACGGTGGCACCACCGAGCAGATGAAGGAGCAGGTCCGTGAGAAGGCGCAGGAGGCTCAGGACAAGGCCAGGGGCGCGGCCAGCCAGGCCACGGGCCGCCTGAGCGAGCAGGTCGACCAGCGCTCGACCCAGGTCGGGGAGCGGATCGCCGGCACTGCCGGCGACGTCCGCTCGATCGCCGACGAGCTCCGCAGCCAGGGCAAGGACACCCCGGCCAACCTGGCCGATCAGGTGGCCAGCCAGGCCGACCGGGTCGGCGACTACCTGAAGGGGGCGAGCGGCGACCGGATCCTGCGCGACGTCGAGGACTTCGCCCGCCGCCAGCCCGTGCTGGTCGCGGCCGCCGGCCTGGCCCTCGGTTTCGCCGCCTCGCGGTTCCTGAAGGCGTCCAGCAGCCGCCGCTACGAGTCCGCCTACGGCGACGGCAACGGCAGCCGGACCTACGCCACCGGCGCCTACCGCACCACCAGCCCCTACAGCACCGTCACCTCGTACGACCCCGGCGCCGGCGACACCACGGTGTACGAGACCGAGACCCGCTACGAGGCCGGGGTGCCGGTGACCGAGGTGCCCGTGACCGGCGCCTACGACGATCGGAGGTCGTGATGGCCTCCCAGGCTCCGGACGGGACCGGGGACCTGCGCGACCGGTCCCTGCCTGACCTGCTCAAGCAGCTCTCGCAGGAGACCACCCAGCTGGTCCACCAGGAGCTGGAGCTGGCCAAGGCCGAGCTCCAGCAGAAGGGGAGGCAGGCCGGGGCCGGCGCGGGGATGTTCGGCGGCGCCGGGGCGCTCGGGCTGGCCGCCCTCGGCGCCCTGACCGCCTGCTTCATCCTCGCCCTGAACGCGATCATGCCGGCCTGGCTGGCCGCCCTGATCGTGGCCGTGGGGTACGGGGTGATCGCCTTCGTCCTGGTCAAGCAGGGCCAGACCAAGCTCAGGGAGGCCACCCCGCCGGTCCCCGAGCAGACCATCGAGACCGTGAAGGAGGACGTGGAATGGGCCAGGACCCGGATGCGATCCGACAGGACATAGAGCAGACCAGAGCCGACATGAGCGAGACCGTCGAGGCCATCGGCTACAAGGCCGACGTGCCCTCCCGAGCCAAGGACGCGGTGAGCGAGAAGGTGGAGAACGTCAAGTCCAAGGTGGGCGACACCGCCACCCGGGCCAGGGAGGCCGTGACCGGCACGACCTCCCAGGTCAGCGACCGGGTGCACGACGCCACCCCGAGCAGCGGCCAGGTGCGGCAGCAGGCCCGGCGGACGGCCGGGCTGGCCAGGGAGAACCCGCTGGGGCTGGCTATCGGGGCCGTCGCCGTCGGGTTCCTGGCCGGACTGGCCGTGCCCTCGACCCGGGTCGAGGACGAGAAGCTCGG
The DNA here is from genome assembly GCA_035550755.1 of Actinomycetota bacterium. Taxonomy (GTDB): domain Bacteria; phylum Actinomycetota; class CALGFH01; order CALGFH01; family CALGFH01; genus CALGFH01. The sequence goes on from DASZON010000002.1 coordinate 5,502, forward strand.
GCAGGTGGCCGACCAGGTCAAGGACAAGGTCAGGGAGACCGGCCAGGAGGCCCTGGACCGCGGTAGGCAGGTCGCCCAGGAGGTCGCCTCCACGGCCGCCGACACGGCCAGGCAGTCCACCCAGGAGCACGGCCAGGAGCTGGCCGACAGCGCCCGTGAAAGCGCCCAGGAGGTCCGGTCCCAGGCCGGCAGCTCCTCCTCCGGCTCCGGCCTGTAGCGGAGGCGACGTGGCCAACCGCAGCAACGGCGACGCGGCCGGCAGGGAGGCGGATCGCCCCAGTGAGATCCCGCCCCGGGGATGTTCGCCGTCCTCAGGCGGGTCAAGGCTGAGGTGAAGCAGGACAACGCCACCCTGCTGGCCGCCGGCGTCGCCTTCTACGCCATGCTGGCCATCTTCCCGGCGATCATCGCCGTGGTCACCATCTATGGCATGGTCGCCGACCCCGCCCAGGTCGAGTCCCAGGTCGGCGAGTTCGCCAAGAGCCTGCCGGCCGGGGCCGACCAGCTGCTCACCACCCAGCTCGAGAGCGTCACCAGCGCCGGCCGCCAGTCCCTGTCGATCGGGCTGGTGGTCAGCCTCCTGGCCGTCCTCCGGACCGCCTCGGGCGGTGTCCAGGGGCTGGTCAAGGGCCTCAACCTGGTCTACGACGAGCAGGAGTCGCGCGGCTTCCTCAAGCCGCGCGGGCTGTCGCTGCTGCTCACCCTGGGATCGATCCTCATGGCGGTGGTGGTCATCGCCCTGGCCGTGCTCTACCGGTACGCCCCCGACCGGGCCAACCCGCGCTGGCGGTGGGTCAGCTGGGGCACGGTGGTCGCCCTGGTGCTGTGGCTGCTAGGCTCCATCGGGTTCAGCTGGCACGTCGACAACTTCGGCACGTACAACCAGACCTACGGCGCATTGGCCGCGGTGATCATCCTGCTCCTCTGGCTGTTCCCGCTCAGCGAGAGTCAGCAGCGCCGGTGACGGCGCCGCTGGTCGCGATCCCCACCTATCACCTGGGTCCCGGGAAGGTCGGGAACTGGGAGGGCGCCTACGCCCTGCCCGAGCCGTACGTGGCCGCCCTGGTCGCCGCCGGGGCCCGGGTCGTGCTGGTGCCCGCATCCCAGCCGGGGGCGGCCGGCGAGCTGCTGGCCCGGGTCCACGGCCTGCTGCTGGCCGGCGGCGGCGACATCGAGCCGGCCCGCTACGGCGCCGGCGACCACCCGGCCCAGTACGGCATGGACCCCGACCGCGACGAGCTCGAGCTGGAGCTGGCCACCACCGCGGTCGCCATGGGCGTGCCCGTGCTCGGCATCTGCCGGGGCGTGCAGCTGCTCAACGTGGCCTTCGGCGGCACCCTGGTCCAGCACCTGCCCGACGGGAACGGCCATGCCGGGAACCAGGTCGTCCACCGCGACGAGGCCATGCAGGCGATGCACGACGTCGAGGTCGAGCGGGGGAGCCGCCTCGCCGAGGCGCTCGGCGACACCCGGGCGGCCTGCCTGTCCCACCACCATCAGGGCCTCGACCGCGTCGGCGACGGCTTCCGGCCCGTCGCCTGGGCCCCCGACGGGGTGGTCGAGGGGATCGAGCGCGACCAGGGCTGGACCGTCGGGGTGCTGTGGCATCCCGAGAGCACCGCCGCCACCGACCCGGTCCAGCAGCGGCTGCTGGGGACCTTGGTGGAGATGGCGTCACGGCGTGGACAGTCGGTTTGGCGCGAGAGGATGGAGCCGGTAGGGTTTGGCGGACCCGGGAGCGCCGCAGGGTGAAACGGGTCGGCCGGTCCGTGCGTCCTCCACGGTGAGATGCTGTTCTCCAACTTGCTGGTCGCGATCGCCCTCACGGTGCTGTTCCCGCTGGGGCTGATGGGCATGCTGGCCGCCAGCGAGTGGCTGGAGCGCCGCACCCTGGCCGCCGAGGAGGTCCTCCCCAGGCGGCTGCGGCGGATGGACAGCAAGCCTCCCGAGGCCGTCGAGGCCATGGTCCTCGAGGAGACCGCCCACGTGGTCGCCGAGTACTGGTCGGCCACCGGCCGCCCGGCCAGCGGCGCCCCCACCACCCCCAACGGTGATCATCCGGACCCCGCCCCGGCCCCCGGCCGCAACGGCAACGGCGGGCGGCACCTCCGCCGGGCCGTCCCCGGCCGCGCCGGCCGCCACGAGCGCCGCCGCTAGCGACCCCCCAAGCCGCCGGGCCACGGTTATCGTGGAGGCATGGAGCGGCGACTGCGCACCTCCGAAGCCTTCGTGGCCGGAGTGGCGGCCACGACGGTGGCCCTGGCCCTGCTCGGGCTGGTGCACCTGGTCGAGGCCAGCTTCCCGTTCCCGCCCCTCGGGCTCGCCCAGGGGCTGCTGCGGCTGATCCCGGGTGCGGTGGCGGTGTTCTTCATCGACCTGCTCGGCCACTGGGCGCTGCGGCTGTTCGCGGTCGGGTTCACCGTCGGCAGCGTCCTGGCCGGCGGCGGCGCCGCCGTCCTGGTCGCCCGGGCCGCCCCGGCCCGGCGGGGGCAGGCGTCCTGGCTCGCCGGGGGGCTGCTGGGGCTGGTCGCCCTGGCCGGCTACCGGGGGCAGCCGGGGGCGCCGTCGCTGCTCGTCTACGGGGCGGTGGTGGCCGTGGCCGTGGTGGTCTGGGTCAGCGTGCTCGCCGGCGCCCTCGGCCGCCTGGAACGCGACCCGGTGCCAGCCCCGGCCAGCGGGCTGGGACGGACCCGGCGCGAGCTGCTGCGGGCCGCCGTCGGGGCGGCCGGGCTGCTGGCCACCGGGTTCGTCGTCAGCCGGCTCACCGGCGGGATCGGCGACGCCGGTGGCGCGCCGCTGGCCCGGCCGGCCGGGGCGGCCCCGCTGCGCCCGGCGCCGGCCCCGGCCGGCGACGACCCCGCCGCCTGGGAGATCGCCGGCCTCACCCCCGAGGTCACCCCCAACCGGCTCCACTACACCGTCGACGAGTCGATCATCGACCCCAACGTCGACCGCGCCTCCTGGCGGCTGCGGATCGACGGCCTGGTCGGCCGGCCGGCCACGCTCGGCTACGACGACCTGCTGGCGATGGCGGCCACCGAGCAGTACGTCACCCTCCAGTGCATCTCCAACCTGATCGGCGGCGACCTGGTCGGGACGGCCAAGTGGACCGGGGTGCCGCTGGCCGACGTGCTGGAGCGGGCCGGCGGGGTCGGCCGGGGGGCGGTGCGGGTGGTGTTCCACGCTGTCGGCGGCTACACCGACTCCCTGCCGGTGGCCAAGGCGCTGGAGCCGACCACCGTGGTCGCCTACGGCATGAACGGCCGCAGCCTGCCCCGGGCCCACGGGTTCCCGGCGCGGATCATCGCCCCCGGCATCTACGGCATGAAGAACGTCAAGTGGCTGGAGCGCATCGAGGTCGTCGACTACGACTACGAGGGCTACTGGCAGCGCTCGGACGGCTGGGACAACATCGCCGAGATCAAGACGGCCAGCCGCATCGACGTCCCGGCCGAG
>DASZON010000003.1:0-11937 GCA_035550755.1 Actinomycetota bacterium
GCCGGTAGGTCTCCAGCAGCCCGGGCAGGTGCGGCATGCCGCTCTCCAGGGCGGCCACCCCGGCCCGCTGCACGGCGTTGAAGATGCCCGAGTCGATGTTGGTCTTGACCCGGCCGAGGGCCTCGATCGCCACCGGGCTCCCGACCGCCCAGCCGATCCGCCAGCCGGTCATGTTGAAGATCTTGGACAGCGACCCGAACTCGAGGGCCAGGTCGGCGGCTCCGGGCACCTGGAGGACCGAGGGGGCGACGAACCCGTCGTAGGTGATCTCGGAGTAGGCGTTGTCGTAGGCGAGGAGCAGGTCGCGGTCGGCCGCGAACCGGACGGCCGCCTCCAGCTGCTCGGCGGTGGCCACGGCCCCGGTCGGGTTGGACGGGTAGCAGAGCCACAGCAGCTTGGCCCGCGGGGCGGTGCCGGGGTCGATGGCGGCAAAGTCCGGGAACCAGCCGTCGTCGGCGGTGAGCGGGATGTGCACCGGCTCGCCGCCGGCGAGGATGGTGCCGACCTCGTAGACCGGGTAGCCGGGCTCGGTCACCAGCACCTGGTCGCCCGGGTCGACGAACGCCCACGGCAGGTGGGCGATCCCCTCCTTGGACCCGATCAGCGGCAGGACCTGGGTGCCGGGGTCCAGCTCGACCCCGAAGCGACGCGCGTAGAAGCCGGCCACGGCCTGCCGGAACGCCGGCAGCCCGAAGTAGCTCGGGTACTGGTGGGTCGAGGGGTCGGCGGCCGCCCGGGCCAGCTCCTCGACCACGAACTCCGGGGTGGGGAGGTCGGGGTCGCCGACCCCGAAGGAGATGACGTCGACCCCCGCCGCCTTGCGCTCGGCCACCTTCCGGTCGATCTCGGCGAACAGGTAGGGCGGGATGGCGTCGATGCGGCGGGCGGTGCGCATGAGCTGGCAGTCCTTCTTCGTCGAGGTCCGGGACGACCGGGGGAAGCTAGCAGCCTACCGCTCGGCGCCGGCCGCCGCGCTCCCGCGATCCCCGAGCGGGTCGCGGGTTGGACCCGGGTCCCGGGCCCGCTCGGCGGAAGCGGGCTCGGGCCGGGCCCGCGTCAGCGGACCCGCAGCTCGCCGTTGCCGATCCGGGCCAGGGAGCCCTCGGTGCGCCGGCCCTCGGCCCGGTACACGAACTCGATGACCTCGCCGCTCTCGGCGTGGGCGATCGCGTCGCGGCCGGTCATGGCGTCCCGGATGTCGCTCTCCTTGCTGGGCCGGGAGACGAACCGGACCAGCTCCGGCTGGGCCGGGAACCGCTGACCGTTGCCGGTGGTGTAGCCGAACAGGAGCCGGGCCAGCTCCGACTTGGAGTCGAGCGGCCGGTGCTCGGCGAGACGGTGATCAAAGACGAGGACGTCATACATGGAGACCGCCCCTTCTGCACGGTTTGCGGCAGTCTACGGCACGATCCCGCGCAACGGTACGAACCCGCAGGGGAGGCGGTCTCGGGCTGGCTGGACGTGGACGTCGCCCGCGTCAGGACGAATGGGCCCGGCTACCTCACCGAGGCCAGGAACGCGTCGGTCAGGGTGCCGTGGGCGACCTCGCGGGCGGGGCCGGTCATGCGGACGGTGCCGCCTGGGATCCAGTCGAGCTCGAGGCGGCCGCCGCGCAGGTCGATCGTCACCGGGCGGCCGGCCAGGCCCCGGACCTGGGCGGCGACGGCGACCGCGCAGGCGCCGGTGCCGCAGGCCAGGGTCTCGCCGACGCCCCGCTCCCAGGTCCGCTGGCGGACGGTGCTCCGGTCGACGACCTGGGCGAACTCGACGTTGGTCTTGGCCGGGAGGAAGGCCTGGTGGGTCTCCAGCCGCGGCCCCAGGGTCGTCACCGGGGCCTTGTCGACGTCCTCCACGAACACCACCGCGTGCGGGTTGCCCATGGACAGGCAGGTGGCGGTGACCCGCTCGCCGTCGACCTCCAGGGTCTGGTCATCCCCGAGAGTGGGAGCGCCCATGTCGACCGTGACCCGGTCGATGCAGCCGCCGTCGTCGGCGTGCAGCTCAAGGTGCTTGACCCCGGCGCGGGTCTCCAGGTCGAAGGCGCCGCCGACGAGGCCGCGGTCGCCCAGGTACTTGCCGACCACCCGGACCCCGTTGCCGCACATCTCGGCCAGGGAGCCGTCGGCGTTGCGGTAGTCCATGAGGTACGGCGCGTCGGTGCCCGGGGCGATGCGGATCACGCCGTCCGCCCCGATCCCGAAGTGGCGGTCGCAGACCGCCCTGACCAGCTCCGGGGTGAGCTGGTAGTGGTCGTTCAGGTCCTCCACGACCACGAAGTCGTTGCCGGTGCCGTGCGCCTTGACGAACTCCACGCCTCAACCCTTCCCGAACGTGTTCAGGGCCCAGGTGGTGCGCTCCACCCCGGGGGGAAGGGTACTCCATCGCACCCTCGGGTCCCGGCGGAACCAGGCCAGCTGGCGCCGGGCGTAGGCGCGGGTGCGCCGGACCACCGATTCCAGCGCCTCGGCCGGCGGCCTGCCCTGGCCCATGGCGTCGAGCAGCTCCTTGTAGCCGAGGGCCTGGCGGGCCGTCCGCGACAAGGGCCGCCCGGCGAGCCGGCGGACCTCCTCGACCAGCCCGGCCTGGGCCATCGCCGCCACCCGCTCGGCCACCCTGGCCCGCAGCAGCTCGGCGCCGGGGTCGAGCCCGAGCACGGTCAGGCGGTACCGGGACGCCGGCTCGTCCATGGCCGCCCGGAACGACGAGAACGGCCGGCCGGTCAGCTCCATCACCTCCAGCGCCCGGACCGTCCGGCGCAGGTTGCCCGGCTGGATCCGGGCCGCCGCCGCCGGGTCGGCCGCGGCCAGGCGGCCGTACAGCTCAGCAGGGCCCACCTGGTCCGCCTCCGCCTCCAGCCGGGCTCGGACGGACGGGTCGGTCGGGGGGAACACGAACTCGTCGACCACGGCGTGGAAGTAGAGCCCGGAGCCACCGACCAGGAGCGGCACCCGCGCCCGGGCCAGCGCGTCGGCGATCGCCGCCCGGGCCAGCGGCTGGAACCGGGCCACCGAGAACTCCTCGCCCGGGTCGACCAGGTCGACAAGATGGTGCGGGACCCGCGCCCGCTCCTCCGGGGTCGGCTTGGCCGTCCCGATATCCATCCCCCGGTACACGAGCATCGCGTCGGCACTGACGACCTCGGCGCCGAGCCGCTCCGCGACCTCCAGGGCGACCTCGGTCTTGCCAGCGGCCGTCGGTCCAACGAGGGCAAGGACCGGTCCGGGCCGAGGGTCGGTCATGGTGTGGTCAGGACGGCGACCAGATAGCCGACCCCGTAGGGGGCGTCCTCGTAGAGGATCCGGCCGTGGGCTGCCGGCTCGTCCTCGAAGGCGCCGGCGAGGACCTGGAGCGGGACCCGGCCGGCGACCAGCAGGTCGTTGGCCACGGCCGGGTCGATGTCGAGGAGCCGGCCCGGCTTGCCGGTCCCCATGGCCTCGGCCACCGAGGCGTCGAGCTCGGCCGCCTCGGCCCGGAACGCTCCTGGCGCCCGCTCGGTCCGGCACGCGGACAGGTCGCCCATCACCACCAGGCCGACCCTGGTCGATCCCTCCCTGGTGGCGGCGGTCAGAGCCCGGCCGATGGCTGCCGCCGCGCCGGGTCCGAGGGAGCCAGGGACCGCGGCGGCGAACAGTCGCGCGGGCGGTGGGTCGAGGCCGGCGAGGAGGTGGGCGGCGACGGCGAGGGACAGCGGCAGGTCCGGGATCCGGGCCGGGGCCGGGAGCGAGGGCAGGTCGAGGTCGCTGAGGGTGGGAAGGGTGACCTGGACATCGACGCCGTAGGGACCGAAGGCCCCCGGGGCGGAGGGTTCGGGGACGCCCCACACGGGACCTGGGCCGACGAGGACGGTGAGGTCGGCGGCGGCCACCACGGCGGCCAGGGCCTGATGGCAGGCGGCGCGGAGGGGGTCGAGCTCGGGCGCGGCCGCACCCGCCAGCTCGGCGACGAGCAGGGGTGGATGCGGGAGGACGGCCGCGGCGACCGGCGCCATGGCGACCGGTCAGCCGACCAGGGGCAACGGCACGGCCCCGGCCGGAAGCGGCCGGGGCGCGGGGGCCACCGCGCACGACCCGCCCGCCGGTCGCCAGGGCCGGTGCCGCAGGACCGGCCCACCGACCAGATGGTGCGGTGCCGCCCGCTCGACCCGCACCGTGACCAGGTCCCCTGGCGCCACGCCGCCGCCTGTGCCCGGGACGTCCGCCGCGGCAGCGGCCGGGAAATGGCAGAGCTTGTTGGTGCGGGTGCGGCCCGACATGCGGGTGGGGTCGGTCTTGGAGGCGGACCGCTCGACCAGGAGCTCGACCTCGGTGCCGACGAGGGCGCGGTTGGCCTCCAGGCTGATGCGCTCCTGCAGCTCCAGGAGGCGCTGGAAGCGGTCGCGGACGACCTCGGGCGGGACCTGGTCGGGCATGGCGGCGGCCTCGGTGCCGGGCCGCGGCGAGTACTGGAAGGTGAAGGCGGAGTCGAACCGGGCCGCCTCGACGACCTCAAGGGTGTCGGCGAAGTCGGCCTCGGTCTCGCCGGGGAAGCCGACGATGATGTCGGTCGAGAACGCCACCCCGGGGATGGCCGCGCGCAGCCTGCCCAGGATCTCCAGGTAGCGGCGGCGGCGGTAGCCGCGGCGCATCAGCCGCAGCACCCGGTCGGAGCCCGACTGGAGCGGGAAGTGGACGTGCTCGCACAGCGGCCGGCAGGTGGCCATGGCCTCGACCACGTCGTCGCGGAAGTCCTTGGGGTTGGGGCTGGTGAAGCGGAGCCGCTCCAGCCCCTCGACGCCGTCCAGGGCACGGAGCAGGTCGCCGAACAGCTGGCGGTGGCCGGGCAGGTCGGTGCCGTAGGAGTTGACGTTCTGGCCGAGGAGGCTGACCTCGAGCACGCCCGTGTCGGCCAGGGCCTGGACCTCGGCGACCACGTCCCCGACCCGGCGGCTGCGCTCCTTGCCGCGCAGCTTGGGGACGATGCAGAAGGTGCAGGTGTTGTTGCAGCCGACGCTGATGGCCACCCAGGCCGACCACTCGCTGGCACGGCGGGCCGGGAGGGCGGAGGGGAACCGCTGCATCTCGTCGAAGAACTCGGCCTGGGCGGTGCCCTGCTCGCGGGCCCGGCGCAGGAGCACCGGCAGGCTGTGCAGGTTGTGGGTGCCGAACACGACGTCGACCCAGGGAGCGCGCTCCAGCACCCGGCCCTGGTCCTTCTGGGCGAGACAGCCGCCGACGGCGATGGTCAGCGGGCGCCTGGCCTTGGCGGTGGCCAGGTGCCCGAGGGTCCCGTAGAGCTTGTTGTCGGCGTTCTCGCGGACCGCGCAGGTGTTGAGCACGACCAGGTCGGCGTCGTCCAGCCCGGCCGCCGGCTCCAGGCCCTCGGCCTCGAGCAGCCCGGCCAGCCGCTCCGAGTCGTGCTCGTTCATCTGGCACCCGAAGGTGCGGATCAGGAAGCGCTGGTTCATCAGGGCGGATGGTACCGGGCCGGGACGGGGCCTGGGGCGCTACCCCCGCCCCTGCCCCGGCCGGCGGCTCACTTGGCGTACTCGATGCTGCGGATCTCGCGGACCACGGTGATCTTGATCTGCCCGGGGTACTGGAGCTCCTGCTCGACCCGCTTGGCCATGTCCCGGGCCAGGACCTGGGCGGCGACGTCGTCGACGTCCTCGGGCTTGACCATGATCCGGACCTCGCGGCCGGCCTGCATGGCGAAGACCTTGTCGACCCCGGGGTAGCTGCCGGCGATCTCCTCCAGGCGCTCCAGGCGCTTGACGTAGGACTCGAGGGTCTCGCGGCGGGCACCGGGGCGGCCGCCGGAGATGGCGTCGGCGGCCTGGGTGAGGACGGCCTCGATGGTGCGCTGCTCGACCTCGCCGTGGTGGGCCTCGATGGCGTGGACGACCTCGGGCCGCTCCTTGAGCCGGCGGGCCAGCTCGGCCCCGATGATGGCGTGCGACCCCTCGACCTCGTGGGTGAGGGCCTTGCCGATGTCGTGCAGGAACCCGCAGCGCTTGGCCAGAGCCACGTCCATGCCCAGCTCGGAGGCCATGATCCCGGCCAGGTGGGCGGTCTCGATCAGGTGCCGGAGCACGTTCTGGCCGTAGGAGGTCCGGTACTTGAGCCGGCCCAGGACGCGGACCAGCTCGGGGTGCAGGTCGGTGATGCCCACCTCCAGGCAGGCGTCCTCGCCGGCCCGGCGCACCTCGCCCTCGACCTCCTGGCGGGCCCGGTCGTAGGTCTCCTCGATGCGGGCCGGGTGGATGCGGCCGTCGGAGACCAGCTTCTCCAGGGTGAGGCGGCCGATCTCGCGCCGGACCGGGTCGAAGCAGGACAGCAGCACGGCCTCGGGGGTGTCGTCGATGATCAGGTTGACGCCGGTGACGGCCTCGAAAGCGCGGATGTTGCGGCCCTCGCGGCCGATGATCCGGCCCTTCATGTCGTCCGAGGGCAGGGGCAGCACCGAGACGGTCGACTCCGAGGTCTGCTCGGAGGCGACCCGCTGGATGGCCAGGGTGACGATCTTGCGGGAGCGGCGGTCGGCCTCCTCGCGGGCCTGCTGCTCGAGGTCGCGGACCAGGCCCATGGCGTCGCGCTTGGCGTCCTCCTCGATCTGCTTGACGAGCATGGCCTTGGCTTCGGCGGCGGTCATGGCCGCGACCTGCTCGAGGCGGCGGCGGTGCTCCTCGGTGGCCGAGTCGAGCTCGGCCCGGGCCGCCTCCAGGGCCTGCTCCCGGTCGTGGAGGGTGGTCTCGCGCCGGTCGAGGAGGGTCGCCTTGGCGTCGATGGCCTCCTCCCGGCCGGTGAGGCGCTCCTCGCGCTGCTGGAGATCGACCATGCGGGTGCGGGTCTCGACCTCGACTTCAGCTCGAAGCTTGGTCGCTTCGGCTTCCACGCCCTGGCGCAGGCGCAGGGCCTCGTCACGGGCTTCGACGGCCGCCTCGCGGCGGGTGGTCTCGGCCTGACGGCGGGTGTCGTCCAGCAGCGCCTTGGCCTGCTGGTGGGCCGATCCGAGCACCTTCTCCGACTGTTTGCGCTGGTAGAACGTTCCAATGAAGAAGCCGATGATGATGCCCGCGAGCGCTCCGACGACCAGGACGATGGCCTCCATGGTGGCCTCCTTTACACCCATCCGGCCGGGGGTACCCAGCCGGCGAAAGCCACCCGGCGGCGCTGCCGAGACCGTCCTGCCTGGAGACGGCAGCAGCGCCGAGCGGCGCCCGGCGCTGCAGAGACCCTGCGATTACGGTCCGAAGGTCGGATCCGACGGAACGTTCGGGTGGTAACGCCGGATCGGCGTACGACTCCCCAAGCAGGAAGGTCCGGTGAACAGTCGGTGTACCAAGGTTACGTAATCATGGGTTGAGCTCGGCTTTGCCGGGCCACCTCAGGGTAGGCCCGCCCGCCCCCCGGGTCAAGGAAGAGCAGGTCAGAAGGGGTGCCAACCCGGAATCAGCCGGTCCAAGCGATCGTCTCAGTCAACTAAGACAAGCTCCCCGGTCCCTGTCCCCGCCACTGGGACAGGAGGCCTCAGTCGAGGGGGATCAGGTCGCGGGCGACGGTCTCGGCGAGGTCGGAAGGGTAGCCGCGGCGGGCGAGGTAGGTGGCGAGGCGGCGGAGCTGGGTCGGGGCGGGGAGGCCGGCCAGGTGGGCCAGGCGGGCTTCGGCGACCTGACGGCAGCGGTCGGCGCGGGACTCGGGGGGAACGGCGGCCTCGGCGGCGTGGTCGGCGATCGCCGGGTCGACCCCGCGGTCGCGGAGCTCGGCGGCGATGGCCGGAGCGTCAAGGCCGCGTTCGGCCCGGCCCTCGGCGATCGTGCCGGCCAGGGCGGCGTCGTCGACCAGGCCGACCCGCTCCAGCCGCTCCAGCGTCTCGGCGACCGCCGCCGCCTCGAAGCCGCGCTGCTCCAGCCGCTGCCGGAGCTCGGCCCGGGTGCGCGCCCTGGTCGTGAGCAGCCGCAGGGCGGCGGCGTGGGCGGCATCGGCCGACGCCGCCCGCTCGCCGTCCAGCGGTGCCCCTCCCCCCGGTTGCACCCGCCTGGTCCTCACGCTGCCCCGCCGCCCGACCACCATCGACCGCTAGAGCTTGTCCTCGTCCTTGCCCTTGGCCGCCTGGTCGGGGTCGGGCGTGGGGGCGGGCGGGAGGCCGACCCCCAGCTGGGCCTTGATCTTCTCCTCGATCTCGCGGGCCAGCTCGGGGTTGTCGCGGAGGAAGTTGCGGGCGTTCTCGCGTCCCTGGCCGAGCTGGTCACCGTCGTAGGTGAACCAGGCGCCCGACTTCTTGATGAGGCCGACGTCCACGCCGACGTCGAGCAGGCTCCCCTCCTTGGAGATCCCCTGACCGTAGATGACGTCGAACTCGGCCGAGCGGAACGGCGGGGCCAGCTTGTTCTTGACCACCTTGGCCCGGGTCCGGTTGCCGACCACCTCGGGGCCGTCCTTGAGCGACTCGATCCGCCGCACGTCGAGCCGGACCGAGGCGTAGAACTTGAGCGCCCGCCCGCCGGAGGTGGTCTCGGGCGACCCGAACAGCACGCCGATCTTCTCGCGAAGCTGGTTGATGAAGATGGCGGTGGTCTTGGACTTGGAGATCGTCCCCGAGAGCTTGCGGAGGGCCTGGCTCATCAGGCGGGCCTGGAGGCCGACGTGGGAGTCCCCCATCTCGCCCTCGATCTCGGCCCGGGGGACCAGGGCGGCCACCGAGTCGACCACGATGACGTCGATGGCGCCCGAGCGGACCAGCATGTCGGCGATCTCAAGGGCCTGCTCGCCGGTGTCGGGCTGGGAGATCAGCAGCTCGTCGGTGTTGACCCCGAGGTTGCGGGCGTAGGTCACGTCGAGGGCGTGCTCGGCGTCGATGAAGGCGGCGATGCCGCCGGTCCGCTGGGCCTCGGCGATGATGTGCAGGGCCAGGGTCGTCTTGCCCGAGGCCTCGGGACCGTAGATCTCGACCACGCGGCCGCGGGGCACGCCGCCGATGCCGAGGGCCAGGTCGAGGGCGAGGCTCCCGGTCGAGATGGCCTGGACCGGGTCGGCCGGGCCGTCCACGCCCATGCGCATGACCGAGCCCTTGCCGAACTGCTTCTCGATCTGGAGCAAGGCGACTTCAAGTGCCTTCTCGCGTTCCACGGTTCCTCCCCGCATGCCGTCGTTGCGGGCAGTATAGGTCGCGGCCATCACAGTCCCTTCCCGAAGTTGGCGGCCCAGGTTCCTCGAGTCGGCGAGCACCGTACTACGAACACCTGTTCGGTACAATGATCATAACGGGATCTGGGGACAATCCCTCGCGCGGCTCGCGTTCTCCCTGCTCGTCGCGGGTTACCCGGCGAGGGGGAACTCGCGGACGACGCGGTAGCGGGCGCCTCGGGGGCCGCCGAGGATGCTGCGGTAGCAGGCCAGCTCGCGCGCCTCCCAGGGCGGGCCGGCGGCGGCGGCGCCGGCGACCAGGTCGAGGGCCTCAGCTGGGACCGGGGCGGGTCGGGAGAAGCGGGCCAGGGTCAGGTGGGGGTGCAGGGGCCGGTCCTCGGCGCGCAGGCCCGCCGCCCTGCAGGCGGCGGTGAGGGCGGCGGCCAGGCGGACCAGGACCTCGGCGTCGCCGCCGATGCCGGCCCACAGCACCCGGGCCGCCCGGCGACCCTCGGGGAAGGTGCCGGCGCCCTCCAGGCGCAGCCGGGCGGGCGGGATGCCGGCCACGGCCGTCTCGCCGACCCGGACCACCTCGTCGGCCAGCTCGGGGCGGACCTGGCCGAGGAAGGCCAGGGTGAGGTGCCAGCCCCCCGGCGGGGTCACCCGCGCCTGGCCGAGGAGCGGCTCCAGCCGCGGCAGGGCCTCCTCCAGCGGCGCCCGGGCCGCCCCCGGCACGGGCACGGCGAAGAACAGCCGCCCGGCGAGCAGGTCGGGATCGGCGACGGTCGGATCGGTCATGCGACCACCCAGGGCATGCCGCACCCGACGACCCAGGGCGTGGCGCACCGCGCCCTGTCCGGTTCCGGGGCCCCTACCGGGAGGGTAGCCCAGCCGGAGAACGAACTGCTGGCCGCTGTCCACAACCCCCGCCGGACCCACGCGGCCCGCATCCCGCGCGGCTCTCCAGGCGGCGGCTTCACGCCCGGCCCTCCAGGCGGCGGCGGAGGAGGTCAAGGGCGACGGCGCAGGTCCAGAGGCGGACCTGGGTGCGGTCGCCGGGGGCGGTGAGGGTGGTGGTGGCGGTGCCGTTGGTGTCGGCGACGCCGAGGCAGAGGGTGCCGACGCGGCGGCCGGACTGCTCGGTGGGGCCGGCGACGCCGGTGACGGCGAGGCCGTAGTCGGCGCCGAAGGTGGCGCGGACGCCGGCGGCCATGGCCGCGGCGACGGGTTCGCTGACCGGGCCGTCGGTCTCGAGCAGGGCCGGGTCGACGCCGAGCTGGGCGGCCTTGGCGTCGGTGGCGTAGGCGACCACCCCGCCCAGGTAGTAGTCGGAGGAGCCGCCGATGCCGGTGATGCGGCCGCCGAGGAGGCCGCCGGTGAGGGACTCGGCCGTGGCCAGGGTGCGGCCGCGCTCGCGCAGGAGGCGGCCGACGACCGCCTCCAGGGTCTCGTCGTCGGTGCCGTAGACGATCTCGCCGAGCTCGTCGCGGATCCTGGCCTCGAGCGGGGCGATCTCGGCCAGGGCCTCCTCGCGGGTCGCGCCCACGGCGGTGAGCCGGACCCGGACCTCGCCCGGGCTGGCCAGGTAGGCCAGGGTGACCTCGCCGGACCCGGCCTCCTCCCAGAGCGGGGTGAGCCGCTCGGCCAGCCGTGACTCCCCCACCCCGGCCGTGCGCAGGGTGCGGGAGACGATCGCCCGGCCCTCCCCGGCCCGGACGGCCAGGTCGGGCAGGACCACCTGCTCGAGCATGCCCTCCATCTCCCGTGGGACCCCGGGCACGGCATAGACCGGCTTGTCGCCGATCTCGACGATCAGGCCGGGGGCGGTCCCGCGGGGGTTGTCGATGGTGCGGGCGCCCTCGGGCACGTCGGCCTGGCGCAGGTTCATGTCGGCCATCCGTCGCACGCCCATGCGGGCGAACCGGTCGCGCAGCCACTGCTCCAGCTCCGGCTGGCGGACCAGCCGCACCCCGCTGACGGCGGCCAGGGCCTCGCGGGTGACGTCGTCCTGGGTCGGGCCCAGCCCGCCGGTGACGATCACGGCGTCGGCCCGGCCGAGGGCCTCGCGGACGGTGTCGGCGATGCGGCCCTCGTTGTCCCCGACGGCCGTGTGACGCAGGCAGTCCCAGCCGACGTCGGCCAGGCGCTGGCCGATCCAGGCGGCGTTGGTGTTGACGATCTGGCCGAGCAGCAGCTCGGTGCCGACCCCGATGATCTCGCAGCGCACGCCCACTCCTTGCCGATGGACCGAGGACCGCGAGGATGCTACCCGGCCAGCCGGGCCAGAAGCTCCGGGCCCTGGGCGCCGGTGACCTCCACCGCCATGTACTCGCCGACCTTCGCGGCCGCGGCACCCTCGACCCGGACCAGGCCGTCGGACTCGGGGGCCTCCCGGAAGCTGCGGCCCTCGGCGGTGCCGTCGGCCTCGACCCGCTCCACCAGCAGCTCGAGCCGGCGCCCGACCCAGCGCTGCTGGGCGTCGGTCAGCACGCGATCCTGTAGCTCCTGGACCCGCTCGACCCGGGCCCGGGCCGTGGCCGGCGGGACCCGGCCGTCCAGGCCAAGGGCGGCGGTGCCGTCCTCGGGCGACCAGGCGAAGAAGGCGACCCAGTCGAGCCGGGCCGCCTCCAGGAACGCCTCCAGCTGGCGGACGTCGGCGGCCCGTTCGCCGGGAAAGCCGAGGATGAAGTTGGAGCGGAAGGCGGCGTCCGGGTCCAGGGCGCGGATCCGCCCGACCAGGTCGAGGAATCCCTCGGCCGAGCCGCCGCGGCGCATCCGGCGCAGGACGGGGGCGCTGGCGTGCTGCAGGGACAGGTCGAAGTAGCTGCACACCACC
>DASZON010000004.1:0-17789 GCA_035550755.1 Actinomycetota bacterium
CCAGGGCCATGGTCACCAGGCCCGCATGCGGGTCGGGCGGACCCGGATGGGGGTCGAGTAGGTGCGGGCGAACGGCCCCGGCTCGTAGCCGAGGGCCTCGATCGCCACCTGGTACTTGGCCAGGTAGCCCTCGACCCGGTCGGCCCGGGGGGTGCCGGGCTCGACCTCGGCCGTGCCCTCGACGGTGACGATGTCGCCGCCGTCGCCGTCGTCGCCGAGGTGCAGGGCCACCTTGGGGTTGGCGGCCAGGTTGCGCACCTTCTGGGCGCCGGGCTGGCTGTAGAGCAGGAACGTCTGGCCGTCCCAGAGGAACCACACCGGCGAGCTCTGGGCCTGCCCGTCGGCCCGGACCGTGGTCAGCCAGGCGATCGGCTCGCTGCGCAGCCGCTCGGCGGCGCGGGCGTGGGCGGGCTTGGACGGGTCGAGCACACGGCCTCCTCGGGCGGTCACAGCAGCTGGGGCCGGACCCAGTCCTTGCCGAGCACGTGCTGGTCGAGGAAGGCCAGGACGGTCTCGTACCACACCCGGACGTGGGGCGGGGTCAGGATCCAGTGGTTCTCGTCGGGGAAGTAGAGGAACTTGGCCTCGACCCCGGTGCGGGTCAGGTCGGTCCACAGCCGCAGGGCCTCGCCGATCGGGACCCGGTGGTCCCGCTCGCCGTGGATGACCAGCATGGGCGTGCGGATGTTGGCCAGGTTGGCGTCGGGGGAGTGCTCCCGGTAGCGCTCGGGCATCGCCTCCGGCGAGCCGAACTCCCGCTCCCACCAGGCGGCATGGTCGGTGGTGCCGTGGAACTGCTCCAGCGACCAGATGCTGGCGTGGGTGACGATGCAGCGGAAGCGGCCGGTCCGGCCGGCGACCCAGTTGGCCATGTAGCCGCCGAACGAGCCGCCCATGGCCGCGGTCCGGTCGGCGTCGACGTCGGGCCGGGCGGTGGCCGCGTCGACCAGGGCCAGCAGGTCGGTGAAGGGCTCGGCCCCCCAGCGGCCCCGGCCGCGGGCCACGAACGCCTGCCCGTAGCCGGTGGACAGGGCCGGGTCGGGAAGCAGGACGGCGTAGCCGCGGGCGGCCAGCAGCCACGGGTTCCAGCGCCAGCTCCAGGCCGACCAGGACGACAGCGGCCCGCCGTGGATGAACACCACCAGCGGCGCCGGGGCGTCAGCCGAGGCCCCGGTGGGCAGGACCAGCCAGCCCCGCAGCCGGGTGCCGTCGCCGGCCGCGGTCTCGACCTCGTCCAGGGAGCCGGGGACGGCCAGGGGCAGGCCGGGGGTGGGCAGGGGCTGCGGCCGCTGGTCGGCGGCGGCGGCGTCCAGGGCGACAGCCCCGGCCGGCGCGGCCATGGTGGCCGCCAGGGCGTACAGCCGGCGCCCGTCCGGAGCCGGGCACAGGTTGGAGAAGGCGCCGTCGGCGCTGAGCCGGGTCACCCGGCCGTCGTCGTCGCCGCCGACCTCGACCCGGAACACCGGGGTGCGGCCGTCCTCGTCGGCGACGAAGAACAGCGCCCGGCTGTCGGGCGCCCACACCGGCTCGGTCGGCCACAGCTCCAGGTCCGGGGCCAGCTCGCGGCCCTCACCGCTGGCCAGGTCGACCAGCCACAGGGTCACGTCCAGGGGGTGGCCGGGGTCGCCGTGGTGGATGCGCTCGCACACCGCCAGCCGGCCGTCGGGGGAGCAGGCGACCTGTCCGGCCGAGGAGGCGGGGTCGTCCAGCAGCACCCGCCGGTCCCCGGAGGCGACGTCGACGGCGACCAGCCGGGTCCGGGGGTTGGTGACCTCGCCGGTGTCCCAGCCGCAGACCACGGTGGCCCCGTCGGGGGTGACGGCCACGTCGACCTCGTCAAGGGCCCGGCCCGGGGCCGGGGTCAGGGGCCGGCCCGGGGCCATCCGCTCCTCGCCGGCCGCCGGCGGGGCGGCCGCGAACAGCCGCGGCTCCCGCGGCCCCAGGTAGTGGTCCCAGTAGCGGATCGGGTAGGTCTCGAACAGCCTCGCGCTCACCCCGGCGTCCTTGCGGGCCTGCTCGCGGCGCTCGTCGGCCTCCAGGTCGTCGGCCCCGGGATGGACGCCGGTGGTGTAGACGACCGTGCCGGCGTCGCGGGCCACCCGCAGCAGGTCGATCCCGGCCGGGGTGCCGGCCACCGGGCGGGCCTCGCCGCCACCGGCCGGCAGCAGCCACAGCCGGGCCACCTCCTGGTCGGGCTTGTCGGCTCCGGTGGCCTCGGGGTCGTCGCGGGTCGAGGTGAACAGCAGCGACCCGTCGGGCAGGAAGGCGGCGTTGGCCTCGCCGGGGGCCGAGCGGGTGAGCCGCCGCGGGGCCCGCTCGCCGGCCGGGTCGAGCTCCCACAGGGCGCTGGTGAACTTCTTGCTGTCCGGCCCCGGGGTGGCCACCGAGGTGACCAGGCGGCCGCCGTCGGGCGACAGGGCCAGGCCGGCCACCCGGGGAAGGCTCAGGTAGTGGTCGAGGTCGAAGGTCGGCGGGGGGCTGGCGTCAGAGGTCATGGCCCGAATCTAGAAGCCCGCCGACGGCCGCGCAACGGCTGGGGGGCCGGCCGGGCCGGGGTGCTGGACATCGCCGCCGGGTTCGGGTACGAGTGCCCGGTCCGCTGGGGAAGGAGCTGGTCGGTGCGCAGTGAGCTGTTCGGCAGCAACCTCGAGGTGTCGACCCCGGGCGAGGTGTTCGCCCTGCAGAACGCGCGCATGCTCCGGGTCGCCCTCGACGGCGAGGTGATGGCCCGCCAGGGGTCGATGCTCGCCTACCAGGGCCAGGTCGACTTCGAGTACCAGGGCTCGGGCGGGATCGGCCGCATGCTCAAGAAGGCCGTCACCGGCGAGGGCGTGCCCCTGATGCGCTGCCGCGGCCGGGGCGACGTCTTCTTCGCCAACTACGCCGCCGAGGTCCACATGGTGCGGCTGGAGGGCGACGCCCTGAGCGTCAACGGCCGCAACATCCTCGCCTTCGAGCCCACGCTCTCCTGGGACATCCGGCGGATCGAGGGGGCGTCGATGTTCGCCGGGGGCCTGTTCAACACCGTCCTCCAGGGCACCGGCTGGGCGGCCGTCACCGCCCACGGCAGCCCGGTGGTGCTCCAGACCGACACCCCGACCTACGTCGACTCGGACGCGGCCATCGCCTGGAGCGCCGGGCTGCAGACCAGCATCCACCGCACCATGAAGGCCGGCGCCCTGGTCGGCCGGGGCAGCGGCGAGGCCGTGCAGCTGGCCTTCGCCGGGTCCGGGTTCGTGGTCGTCCAGGCCAGCGAGGGCGATGGGGTCGCCCCGCACAACCACGGCGGGGGAGGCGGCGGCGTGGGCGGCCTGCTCGATTTCGGCTGAGCCGCTGACCCATGGCTGGGGTACACTCGAACATGAGTTCGAATCCGCCGCTGAAGGAGGCTGGCGTGGACGTCCAGATCCCGGGAATGCAGGACATCGAGAAGGGCAGCGAGGTCAAGGTCCGCAAGCCGGGGCAGGGGGAGCGGGGCATCTGGCGGGTGGTCGGCGAGGTGGCCAACTCCGGGCCCGACGACCCCGCCTACGACCTGACCAACCTGGTCAGCGGGCGGCGCCGCATCTTCCGGGCGTCGCGGCTCACCGTGGTCCGGGCAGCCCGGCCGGGCCGCCGCTGACCACCGGGTCCCCGCTGAGGCGCCGCACCAGCAGGGTCGCGCCGACCACGGCGCCCGGCATGGCCAGGACGTTCATCAGCGGCACCAGGAACAGCAGGAAGGCGGTGACCCCGAAGCCGAGGGTCTGGGCCCGGTGCCGCCACACGAACCGCAGCCGCGCGGCCAGGTGCAGCCCGCGCCGCTCCAGGGGGATGGCCAGCAGCTCGACGGCCAGGAAGAACCCGGCGACCAGGGCCTGGACGACCGGCACGACCGTCTGGCCCAGCACCGGGAACAGCCCGAGCACGAACAGCGGGGCCGTGCAGGCCAGGGTCAGGCCGAGCAGCAGCAGCGACTCCAGCGAGGCCCGGGGGAAGGTCCGCCACCAGGGGGCGTCGGCCCCGGCCGGGGGGGCGCCCAGCTGGTGCTCGATCCGGTCCGAGATCCGCTCGTAGAACGGCTGGCCGATGATCTGGGCGATGACCGTGAACGACATCACCAGCACGACCGTCGACCCCAGCAGCAGGGCCAGCCCGGCCCCGACCCGGACCAGGGTCCGGGTGCTCTCGTCCCAGCGGTCGGCGAACGGGGTCACGGCGGCGGCCAGCTCGTCCAGGTAGACCACCAGCAGGCTGAGCAGGCTCAGGACGACCAGCGCGGCCAGGACCACCGGCAGGATCCCCAGCAGCCGCACCCCCGGGGTCCGCAGGAAGATCCCGATCCCCCGGAGCACGTCCGCGCCGCCGGCCAGCGGCCCGCCGCGCCCGAGCGCGGGCGGGGCGGGGCGCCGGGCGCTCATCGGCGCCGCGAGCCCGCGGGATCCCGGTCGGGCGGTCCGGCCCCGGGGCCCCGGGCCGGTCGGTGCGGGCCGGACCGGGCGTGGCGGCCGGGTGGGGCGGGGCGGCGGCCGCGGACCACCGCCCGCATGGCCAGGGCGACGGCGGCCAGGCCGAGGAGGCCGGCCAGGAGCAGGAGGACCAGGCCGGGGGCGGCGCCGCCGGTGGCGGCCGGGGTGGGCGGCGGGGCGGTGGCGGCGGCGAGGTCGCCGAGGCCCCGGAGGTCGGCCGGAACCCCGGGCTCGGCGGTGAGGGAGCGGCGGCCGGCCCCGGCCAGGAGGGCCGGAAGCGCCGCCTTCGCGGGCCGGGCCGGGCGGGCCCCGGCGCCGGCGGGCCGGCGGGTGCCGGGCGCCGCGGCGGCCGCGGTCCCGCGGGCGGCGGCCGAGGCGGGGGAGACCCGCAGCGGCGCGGTGTCGACAGCCTCGAAGTCGGCCAGGGTGATCCGCCCGAGCTGGTGCAGGGCGTCGTTGTCCCAGCGCGCGTCGGGCACCCCGCCGATGAACCCCGAGCTGCCGTTGTCGGCCACCACCAGCCCGTAGGTCCGCATCGCCTGCAGGATCACCCGGGCCTGGGCGGGGAACCCGGCGGTGCCGACCCCGGCCCGCAGGCGCAGCCGCAGCCCCATCGGGGGCAGCGACGCGCCCGCCTGGCCGGCGTGGTGGCGGGCCGGCCACAGGTGGGCGGCCTGGCTGCGGTCCACGGTGACCCGGATGGCGTGGTCGACCCGGCCCCTGGCCACCTCCTCGTAACGGACCAGCCCGGCCAGGATCGGCAGCCCGGCGGCGTCGGCCGAGGTCCACCCGTCGGGCCGCAGCCGGTTGGCGCGCAGGTCGAACACCGCCCCCGACCCGGCCCGCCATCCGGCGCCGTCACGGTGGGCGTCGAACAGCTCGTACAGCCGGCAGGTGCCGGCCTGGACGACCAGCACGTGCCGGTCGCCGCCGGCGTCGGGGCCGCCCTCGACCGGGGCGTCCGGCGGGATCGGGTAGGGGCCGGGGTCGCTCTCGCCCGCGTAGCCGAACCGGACCGGCACCGTGGGCTGGCTCGCCGGGACGACCGTGTAGGGGATGCCGATCGGGCCCCCCTCCCAGGTGCCGGAGCCGAAGTCGGCGTGGAGCCCGGCCCCACGGCCCATCGCGGCCAGGTACGCCCCCGACCGGGGATGCACCGGCAGGCGCGACACCTCGGCGTGCCAGACGTTGTCGGTCGGGAACAGCGGGCACCCCGAGGCGGTCAGCGACGGCGCGCCCACCGCCGGCGTGCCGGCGGCCAGGGTCAGCACCGCCACCACCGCCAGCAGTCGCACGGCCCGTCGCATGGCGGAGAGCTATCACAAATCCCTCCGCCCGCCGAACGGGAGCGGGGGACTACTGCTTGCGCTTCCTGGACCCGAAGAGCGAGTCCAGGACCAGGGCGGTGCCGATGGCCAGCATCCAGGAGTCCTTGGCCAGGCCGACGCCCTGCTGGCTGGGGGCGATGGTACCCTCGCGGCGGGTGCCGGGCGACTTGAGGTACAGCCGGGTCAGGGACCCGCCGAAGACGCCGAGGCCGAGCCCGGCCACGCTGGAGGGGACGAAGCCGATCCCGAGCAGCGCCACCCCGAGGGCGATCTCGCAGGTCGAGAGCAGCTGCATGAAGTCCTTGGGCTCCATGTCGGCGAACTGGGGGAAGACCCGGCTGGCCTGCCCGTGCAGCCACTTGGCGGTGTCCTCGTCGGCCCCCAGCTTGAGGAGCCCCTGGTCCAGGATGATGGCGCCGGTGGCCAGCCGGACGGGGATGTGCCAGAGCTTGGTCGCCATCCGGTTCCTCCTCGGATGTCCGCGGCGGGTAGTTGTGCTGGCAACGTACTCCTCCGGTGCCCTCCGGGCACGTCCGGATGCCTGTGGTTGACTTGTTGTGCCTGTCAGACCCGCCTGTTACCGTGCGCGAAACGGGCATTCTATCCAACTCGTGCTCCATTGCTGCGGTGGGGGAACAGCCCCGGTGATGAGGCTGGAAGGAGCGTCATGCGGCCCCGACGCCTGCTGTCCCTGTTGGTGCTCTGCGTCCTGCTCGCCGCCGCCGGCTGCGGCAGCGGCGGCGACAAGGGCGGCGGCGACAGCGGCGACAAGTCGATCACCTTCTGGACCGCCGAGGACCTGGCCGACCGGGTCGCGGCCACCAAGAAGATCGCCGAGGCCTTCCAGCAGAAGACCGGGATCACGGTCAACGTCGTGCCCATCGCCGAGGACCAGCTGGCCACCCAGATCCAGTCGGCCTCGGCCGGCGGCACCCTGCCCGACGTGATGGGCGCCCTGTCGCTCGGGTTCGTGCACAACCTGGCCGCCGACGACCTGGCCGACCAGGACGCCGCCAACGAGGTGATCGAGGACCTGGGCCGCGACACCTTCTCCGCGCGCGCCGTCAGCCTGGTCGAGTCCGACGGCAAGCCGGTGGCCGTCCCCAGCGACACCTGGACCCAGCTCCTGGTCTACCGCAAGGACCTGTTCGACAAGGCCGGCCTGGAGACCCCGGACACCTTCGACAAGATCCTGACCGCGGCCACCAAGCTCAAGCAGTCCGGCCAGCAGGGGATCGTCGCCGCCACCAAGGCCTCGGACGGCTTCACCCAGCAGACCTTCGAGTACCTCGCCCTGGCCAACGGCTGCCAGCTCACCGACGACGCCGGCAAGATCCTGCTGACCACGCCCCCGTGCGTCGAGACGTTCAAGTTCTACGGCGACCTCATCAACAACGGCTCCAGCAAGGGCGGCCAGGACGCCGACACCACCCGGGCCGCCTACTTCGCCGGCAAGGCGGCGATGATCATCTGGTCGTCGTTCCTGCTCGACGAGCTGGCCGGCCTGCGCAAGGACGCCCTGCCGACCTGCCCCGAATGCCGCTCGGACAAGGAGTTCCTGTCGAAGAACAGCGGCGTGGTCACCGCCATCACCGGCCCCAACGGCAGCGAGCCGGCCCAGTTCGGCGAGGTGACCAGCTTCTCCATCATCAAGGACGGCAACGTCGACGCGGCCAAGCAGTTCGTCGAGTACATGATGAGCGACGGCTACGCCGACTGGCTGGCCCTGGCCCCCGAGGGCAAGTTCCCGACCCGCTACGGCACCAAGGACAACCCCGAGGAGTACAAGCAGGCCTGGGCCAAGCTGAAGGCCGGCGTCGACGAGAAGCAGCCGCTGTCCGACCTCTACCCGCCCGAGGTCCTGGACGCCCTGACCAAGAGCACCGACACCATGAACCGCTGGGGCTTCCAGCAGGGCCAGGGCAAGCTGGTCGGCGCCCAGCTGGCCGAGCTGCCCATCCCCAAGGCCCTGGCGGCCGAGCTCGACGGCCAGCTGACGCCGGACAAGGCGGCGGAGCAGGCCCAGGCGGACGTGGAGGAGATCGCGCAGTCGATCCAGTAGCGGCCGGTCAGAAGGGGACACCCATGCGCGAGGGACCGGTCGCGGGCGGCGAGACCCCGAAGCAGCCCAGGCGGCGGCGGGGGACGCTGGCCCAGCAGGAGGCGCGGGCCGGGCTGGCGCTGCTGTCGCCGACCCTGATCGTGGTGCTGGTCATGGTCGTCCTGCCGATCCTGTGGACGATCGTGATCGCCTTCCAGCGCCTGCGGCTGCGCAACCTGCGTACGCGGCTGTTCGACTTCCAGTTCACCCTGGACAACTTCACCAACGTGCTGACCTCGCCGGGCTTCCTGGAGGCGCTCAAGGTCACCTTGATCTACAGCATCGTCGGGACGGCGCTGTCCATCGGCCTCGGCCTGGTCGCCGCCCTGGTGGTGCGCAAGCCGTTCCGGGGCCGGACCCTGGTCCGGGCGTCGATGCTGCTGCCCTATGTCGCCCCGGTGGTGGCGGTCACCTTCGTCTGGCAGATCATGCTCAACCCCGAGCTCGGCATCGTGAACGCCATCGGCACCGACCTGCTCGGCTGGAGCGAGGCGATCCCGTTCCTGGAGCAGCGCAACGGCACCCTCAGCCTGTTCGGCGTCAGCCTGGGGGTGCCGACGGCCCTGATCGTGGTCATCCTCTACCAGGCCTGGCGGTACTTCCCGTTCTCGTTCCTGTTCATCCTGGCCCGGCTCCAGGCCCTGCCGGGCGAGCTCGACGAGGCCGCCCGGGTCGACGGCGCGACCCCGCTGCAGCGGTTCTGGCGCATCACCCTGCCCCAGCTCCAGGGGGTCATCGCCCTGCTCACGGTGCTGCGGTTCATCTGGACGTTCAACGAGTTCGACGACATCTACCTGCTCACCCAGGGCGGTGCCGGCACCGAGGTGGTGTCGGTGCGGGTGTTCCGCTACATGACCGGCCGGGGCGACATCGGCGCCGCCGCCGCCCTGTCGCTGGTCCTGGCCCTGCTGCTGGTGGTGCTGCTGTTCCTCTACTTCCGGTTCTTC
The DNA here is from genome assembly GCA_035550755.1 of Actinomycetota bacterium. Lineage (GTDB taxonomy): Bacteria > Actinomycetota > CALGFH01 > CALGFH01 > CALGFH01 > CALGFH01. Next base: position 8,825 of record DASZON010000004.1, read on the forward strand.
GTCGGCCGGGTCGACGAGGCGGACGCGATATGAGCCGGACCGACGTCGACACCGGGGTCGCCGACCACCCCCGGCCCGCCGCGCCGCCCCGCCGGCCGGCCCGCCGCCCCCGCCCGCCGCTCAGCCGCGAGATCGTCGAGACCCGCATCCTCGGGGTGCTGAAGTGGATCACGATCGCGTTCTTCCTGGTCGCGACCCTGTTCCCCTTCTACTACATGGTCATGCTGTCGGTCCGCACGATCGAGGACCTGGCCCTCGACCCGGCGGCGCTGTGGCCACCCCGGGGCATCTCGCTCGCCGCCTTCGGCGAGGTGCTGCGCAGCGTCGACGACGGCGGCCAGGGGTTCCTGACCTTCCTGCGCAACAGCGGCCTGATCGCCCTCGCCAGCGTGGCCGTCACCCTGGTGGTGTCGATCCTCGGGGCGTACGCGATCGCCCGGCTGCAGTTCTTCGGCCGCCGCCAGGTCAACGTCCTGTTCCTGGCCGTCTACCTGTTCCCGGCGATCCTGCTGGCCATCCCGCTGTTCGTGTTCTTCACCCGCATCGGGCTGCGCGGGTCGCTGTTCGGCCTGATCCTGGTCTACACCTCCCAGATCGTGCCGGTCACCATCCACATGCTGCGCAACTACTTCAGGACGATCCCCGAGGGCCTGGAGGAGGCGGCCGCCCTGGACGGGGCCGGGCGGCTCACCATCATCCGCAAGGTGTCGCTGCCCCTGGCCATGCCGGCGATCATGGCCACCAGCCTGTTCGTGTTCATGATCGCCTGGAACGAGTTCCTGTTCGCGCTGCTGTTCCTGGTCGAGAAGCGCGAGAACTGGACGGTGTCGCTGGGCCTGTCCCAGCTCGCCGGCTCGGTCGAGGTCGCCAAGACCACCCTCATGGCCGGCTCGGTGATCCTCACCATCCCGATCATCGTGCTGTTCTTCCTCACCGAGCGGCTGCTGGTCGAGGGCCTCACCGCCGGGGCCGAGAAGGGCTAGCGGTCTCAGGCCCCGGAGGGCGGGTGGTCGGCGAGCACGGCCATGGCGGCGTTGCGGCCGTTGAGGGCGATCACCGACCCGGCCGGGTGGGTGGCGGCCCCGCACAGGTACAGGCCGGGGACCGGGGTGCGGGGGGTCAGGCGGTGCTCCCACATCTGGTCGGGCATGGTCTCGCCCTGGAAGATGTGGCCGCCGGTGAGGCCGATCCGGGCCTCGATGTCGGGCGGGCCGAGGACCTCGTAGTCGGCCACGCAGTCGGGCAGGTCGGGGGCGAAGGCGGCCATGGCGTCGAGGATCTGGCGGCCAATCCCGGCCCGGCGGCTGTCCCAGTCGCCCTCGGCCAGGTGATAGGGCGCGTACTGGGCGAACACGCTGACCAGGTGCCGGCCCGGCGGGGCGACCGACGGGTCGTAGGTGGTCTGGAAGTAGACCTCGGCGAAGCCGATGTTGGGGACGCCCCGCTCGGTGTCGGCGAACGCCTCCTGGGCGGCGTCCAGGCCCTGGGTCACGTCGATCATCGCCCGGTGGGCCTCGAACCCGGCCCCGGCGGCGGCCGGGAAGGTGGGCAGCCGGTGCAGGGCGGCGTTGAGCTTGACCACCGGCGAGCGCACCTGCCAGCCGTCGATCCGCTCCCGGTAGGCGGCGGGCACGGCCTCCGGGTCGACCAGGCCGAGGGTGCGCCGGGGGTCGGCGTTGGAGACGACCACCCCGGCCCGGATCAGCTCGCCGCCCTCCAGCCGCACCCCCTCGCCGGGGAGGATCTCGGCCACCGGCACCCCGGCGGCCAGGGTCGCGCCGAGGTCGCGGGCGGCCTGGCCGATGGCGAAGGAGATCTGGCCCATGCCGCCGGACACGAACCCCCACAGGGGGCCCTGGCCGAGCAGGTCGCCCTGGTAGTGCATGAGCTTGATGGAGGCGGTGCCGGGGTCCCTGGGGCCGGCCCAGGCGCCGATGACCCCCTGGCCGTAGAGGGCGTCCTTCATCCGCTGGTCGTCGACGTAGCGGTCAAGGGTGTCGGCGATCGACTCCTCGAACAGCACCGAGATCAGCTCGGGGTCGTGGCCGAGCCGCTTCTCCAGCTGCTCGCGGGTGGGGGAGTCGCCCTGCCAGGTGTCGCCCTCGGGCCCGGTGCGCAGGGCCAGGCGCAGCCGGTCGAACATGTCCTCGTAGTCGAGCATCCCCTGGATGTCGCGCTCGCTGAAGCGGTTGGCGCGCAGGTGGGCCACGGTCCGGTCGTGGTCGACGAACTGGGCCACCGAGCTGCCGTCGGCGAACGGCACCCACAGGTTGGGGTCGGCCACGAACACCTTGTAGCCGTAGCCCTCCAGGCCGAGCTCGTCGACCACCGTCTGGTCGAGCAGCCCGACCACATAGGCGCAGGGGCTGACCAGGTAGCCGGGGTCGTCGAAGGGCTGCTCGAGGGTGCAGGCGCCACCCAGGCGCTCGCGTCGCTCCAGGACCAGCACCGAGCGGCCGGCCCGGGCCAGGTAGGCGGCCGCGGTGAGGCCGTTGTGGCCGCCGCCGACCACGACCACGTCCCAGTGGCTGGCGGCCAGCTCGGCCAGGGGGGCGGGGAGGCCGACCTGCCCCAGGGCCGAGGCCACGGTGGAAGCGCCCATGCGCACACTCCTTGACTGACTGTTCAGACAATTCTCTGAGGGCCGGGCGCCGCGGGTCAACTGCCAAGCTGGCCCTTACGCCCCATTTACCCCCCAGGGGTATCCTGTACCTGTGGAAAACTCTTCGAGGAGCGATTCGTCCGTGACCGCCAGTCTCCGCTTCGGCCGCATCGCCGGGATCCCGGTGGGGGCGAGCTGGAGCGCCCTGCTCATCGCCGCCCTGATCGCCTGGACGCTGGCCGGCTCCGTGCTGCCGGCCGAGGTCCCCGGGCTCGGCCCGGCCGCCTACTGGCTGGCCGGCCTGGCCGGGGCCGGCCTGTTCCTTGGCTCGCTGCTGGCCCACGAGATCGGCCACGCCCTGGTCGCCCGCCGGGCCGGGCTGCGGGTCCGGGGCATCACCCTGTGGCTGCTGGGCGGGGTCGCCCTCCTCGAGGACGAGCCCGCCACCCCCGGCGACGAGCTGCGGGTGGCCCTGGTCGGCCCGGCCGTCAGCCTGGCCCTGGCCGTCGCCTTCGGGCTGGTCGCGGTCGCCGGGTCGCTGCTCGCCCTGCCCACGGCCGTCGTGGTCGTGCTCGCCTGGCTGGCCGTGGGCAACGCCGCCCTGGCCGTCTTCAACCTCCTCCCGGCCGCCCCCCTGGACGGCGGCCGGGTCCTGCGCGGGCTGCTCTGGCGCCGCCACGGCAGCCGCGTCCGGGCCTCGGTGACCGCCACCCAGGCCGGGGTCTGGGTCGGGGCCGGGCTGGTCGCCTACGGCCTGCTCGGCACCTTCACCGGCTGGGGGATCGGCACCCTGTGGACGGCCCTGGTCGGCTGGTTCCTGATCAGCGCCGCCCGCCAGGAGCGCGACTACGCCATCGCCCGCTCCGGCCTCGAGGGCCTGCGGGCCGACCAGGTCATGACCCCGGCCCCGGCGGCCGCCCCGGCCTGGTTCACGGTCGACGCCTTCCTGCGCAACTACGTCGAGCCCTGGCAGGCGGCCGCCCTGCCCCTGCGCAGCTTCGACGGCCAGCCGGCCGGGGTGGTCACCGCCGCCGCCCTGGCCGCGGTCCCGCCCGACCGGCGCCACATCGTCCGCTCCGGCGACGTCGCCATCCCGGTCCCGGCCCTGGTCATGGTCGCCCCCGACCAGCCCGTCACCGACCTCCCGGCCCGCCTCGCCGCCGGCCGCACCGTGGCCGTGGTGGTCGCCGACGGCCGGCTGGTCGGTCTGATCACCCCGGCCGACCTGGCCCGGGTCGTCGCCGGCGGCCACTTCCGGGCCGGGGTCTGACCGGCCGGGAACAAGCGGCCCCGGCCGCTGGTTGCCGGAGCCGAGATGCCGCACCGCTACCCGCCTCCGCCGACCCCCGAGGAGCTCGGGCTGGTCGTGGCCGGGGCGGACGGGCGGCGCCGGTCCGGCGACGAGCTGGCCAGGATGAGGAAGTTCCGCTTCCAGCTGCTGGCCGCCTGGATCGCCGGGCGGTTCCCGCCGTGCACCGTGGCCGACGTCGGCGGCGGCAAGGGGCTGCTCAGCTGGCTGCTGCTGGACGCCGGGTTCCGGGCCGAGGTCGTCGACCCGGTCGACCAGCCGTTGCCGTCGCGCTACCGGGACCCGGCCAGCGGCCGGCGGGTCCGGCTGGACGCCGGGGCGGCCGTGCCCCGGCGTCGCACCGCCTTCCGGCCCGAGCTCGGCCGCCACTACGACCTGCTGGTGGCGCTGCACGCCCACGGGGCCAACCTGGCCGTGCTGGAGACGGCGGCCGCGGCCGGCAGCAGCTGCGTGGTCCTGCCCTGCTGCGTGGTCGACGAGCCGGCCGCCCCGCCTCCCGGCCAGAACTGGTTCCGGTGGCTGACCGGCCAGGCCCGCGGCCTCGGCCTGGAGCCGGAGCCGTTCGCCCTCAACTTCCGCGGCCAGTCGGTCGGCTTCGCCGTCCGCGGGTCCCGGCCGGCCGCCTCCTAGCGGGGCCTGCGCCAGGCCAGGGCGACCACCGGGGTGCCCTTGCGGTCCACCGGGGTGTCGAGGGCGGGGTCGAGGCCGAGGCCGGCAGCGGCCGCGCGCAGCCCCCGGGCCTGCCAGGCGGCGCACAGCCAGGCGGTGGCCCCGCCGGGCCGCAGCAGCCGGGCCACCTCGTCCAGCGCCTGGGCGGCCAGCGGCCCCACCGAAGGGTCGTACGGCGGCTCGGTGGCCACGGCGTCGACCGAGGCGGGGCGCAGGGGCAGCCGGCGGGCGTCGGCGACCAGGTGGCCGGCGCCGAGCCGCCCCAGCCCGTGGCGCAGGGCCGGGTCGCGGTCGGCGGTGACCGCCGTCCAGCCGGCCGCCGCCGCGGCCAGGGCGACCCCGCCGACCCCGGCGAAGGGGTCGACCAGCAACCCCGGCCCGGCCGGGGCGACCAGGTTGACCAGCAGCCGGGCGTCGCACACGGGCAGGCCGCGGCGGCCGAGGGCGTGGCCGTCGCCCCGGTAGCCGCGCACCGGCCGCAGCCCGCCGGCGCCCTCGACGAGGAACTCGCGCCGGTCGGGGGCCTGCTCGCGGTGCCCGCCGGGGTCCTCGGTGTGCACCCGGACCAGCCGCCACCCCGGGTCCCGGGCGCGGCGCCGGCCCGCGACCGCCGGGGCGGCCTCGACCAGGTCCACGGCCGTGCAGTAGCCGAGGCGGGGGAGCCGCGCCAGCGCCGCCTCCAGGTGCCGCTCCGGCAGCTCGACCCAGAGCACCCCGCCCCGGTCGGCCAGCGGCCCCCCGGCCGGGGCCGACGGCCCGAGGTCGTGGAGCAGGGCCAGGGCCTCGGCCACGGCGGCCGCCCGGGCCCGCCGCCGGGACGCCCGCTGGTGGAGGACGAGCAGGACCAGCCCGGTCCGGTCGGCGCTCAGTGCACGATCACCTCGAGGATCACGATCAGCAGCCCGAGCAGCCCGTTGACGGCCCCGGCGGTCAGGGCCACCAGCCAGTTCCAGTGCTGGCGGCGCGAGTACAGGATGGCCCAGACGACCAGCTCGGTGACGCCCAGCCAGAGGGCGAGGCGGACGGCGGTGTGGCCCTCCAGGACCCCGAGCTCGCCGAGGGCGAGCACCAGCAGCAGCGGCGCCGGGCCCTCGAGCAGGGGCCACTCCTCGCCCATGGCCGCGACCACCGACGACCAGCCCGGCCGCCGCTCCCCCCGCAGGTGGCGGGACAGGGTCTGGGCGTACACGTGGGCCAGCCAGAACACGAACAGGGTGGCCACGGTGAGCCACAGCGCCTTGCCGTGGGAGGGGTCCCGGGCCGCGCCGGCGATCACCGCCATGGCCGCGATCGTGCCGTAGATCGCCCCGGCACTGTCGGGGGTGAACACCCGCCAGCGGGATGGTCGCCGGGTCGCCTCGGCCATCGGGCTCCTTTCGGCCGGCTCCACCGGGACGGTGCGCCCGGTCGATCCTAGTCGACGGCCGGCTGTGGTTGAATGTCTAGACATCTGCCGGCGATTCGGGAGGAGGGCGCGGGATGTCGAAGGGACACCGGGTGGCCATGCTGGGGACCGGGCTGATCGGCGACTTCTACACCATGACCCTGCACGGCCAGCGGGGCCGCGACCGGGTCCAGGTCGTCTACTCCCGCTCCGAGGAGCGGGGGGCGGCGTTCCGGGAGCGCTGGGGTGTGCCCGAGGCGACCACCAGCGTCGAGGCGGCCGTCAACCACCCCGAGGTCGACACCGTGGTGGTGGGGCTGCCCAACCACATGCACGAGGCCGCGGTCGCGGCCGCCGCCGCCGCCGGCAAGGCCGTGCTGGTGACCAAGCCGCTGGCCCGCAGCGCGGACGAGGCCCGGCGGATCCTGGACACCGTCGAGCGGGCCGGGGTGTTCGGCGGCTACCTGGAGGACCTGGTCTACACCCCCAAGACCCGCAAGGCGCTGGCCTCGACCCGGTCGGGGGCGATCGGCGACGTGCTCTGGGTCCGCAGCCGCGAGACCCACCCGGGACCGCACTCGGCCTGGTTCTGGGACGCCAGCCAGGCCGGCGGCGGGGCGATCGTCGACCTCGGCTGCCACTGCATCGAGATCGTCCGCTCCTTCGTCGGCAAGGGGAACCGGCCGGTCGAGGTGATGTGCTGGGCCGACACCCTGGTCCACCCGATCGAGGCCGAGGACAACGCCATCGCCCTGATCCGCTTCGAGAGCGGCGCCGTCGGCCAGTTCGAGGTCAGCTGGACCTTCCGGGGCGGCATGGACCTGCGCGACGAGGTCGCCGGCACCGAGGGCACCATCTGGCTCAACCACTTCCTGCGCACCGGCTTCGAGATGTTCACCTCCGGCCAGGGCGGCTATGTGGCCGAGAAGGCCGAGGCCGAGGCGGGCTGGCAGTTCCCGGTGGGCGACGAGGTGGCCGAGCTCGGCTACGTGGAGATGTTCACCGACATGTTCGACGCCATGGAGGCGGGCTGGGAGCCGGCCGAGACCCTCTACGACGGCTACGTGGTCAACGCCGTCATGGACGCCTGCTACCGGTCGGCCGGGACCAGGGCGTGGGCCCCGGTCGAGCTCGACTGGCGCGGCGGCACCGCCCCCCGGGTGGCCAGGGCCGAGCGCCACGAGGACGGCCTGGTCGTCATCAAGGAGGAGCACCTGCCCGACGGCCGCCGCAAGCTGATCCTCAAGGACCCGGCCTCCGGCGCCTTCCAGGACCGGGTGGTGGGCTAGACCACGTAGGGCCCGACGGCGTCGCGGGCCAGGACGACCCCGGCCTTGACCCGCTCGTCGCTGCCCTCGAAGTCCCGGTCCTCGTGCTCGACGACCACACAGCCGTCGTAGCCGACCCGGTAGAGGGCGGCCAGGAACCGGTCCCAGCGGATCTCGCCCAGCCCGGGCAGGCGCGGCACCTGCCAGCCGATCCCGGCCGACATGACACCGTGCTCGTACAGCCCCTCCCGGTCGATCTCCATGTCCTTGGCGTGGACGTGGTGGAGGCGGGAGCCGAACTCGCGCACCACCCGCTCGAGGTCGATCATCTGCCACACCAGGTGCGAGGGGTCGAGGTTGAGGCCGAGGGTGTCGTCGTCGAACCAGCCGAAGATCTCCCGCCAGGTCGCCGGGGCGTAGAACAGGTTGTGGCCGCCCGGCCACTCGTCCTGGCTGAAGATCATCGGGCAGTTCTCGATGGCCAGCTTGACCCCGTGGTCGCGGGCGTGGGCGACCAGGTCGGGCAGGAACCCGCGGGCGGCCTCGATGTTCTCGCGCAGCGGCCGGGTGGCGTCGGCGCCGACGAAGGTGTTGACCACCGGCACCCCCATCCTGGCCGCCCCCTCGATCAGCACCCGCAGGTGCGCCAGGGCCTCGGACCGCATCCGGGGGTCGGGGTGCAGCGGGTTGGGGTAGAAGCCGAGCCCGCTGATGGTGATGCCGCGGCCCGCCAGGTCCTCGACCAGCTCCTTGGCCTGGGCGTCGGACAGCCCGGCGACGTCGATGTGGGACACCCCGGCGTAGCGGCGGGCGGCGCCCTCGCCGCGGGGCCAGCAGGCGACCTCGAGGGCTTCGAAGCCGTTGGCGGCGGCCCAGTCGGCGACCTCGGTGAGCGGGGTGTCGGCGAAGGCGGCGGTGAGCAGCCCGAGCTTCATGGTCGGTCCCTCCTGACTGGCGCCCAGGTCCCTGAGCTGGCGGACTCGGTCACGGCCTGGCAGACCAGGGCCACGTCGTGACCGTCGGCGAAGGTGGGGTAGGCGGGCTCCTTGGCCGGCCCGCCGGCGGCGACGTCGGCGTACACGGCCGCGAACAGCCCCCGGAAGGTGTCGGGGTAGCCCTCGACGTGGCCGGCCGGGTAGCCGGTGACCGAGGCGCCAAGGGCCGACATCAACGCCGGGTCCTTGGCCACGACCTCGTTGGGCCGCCCCCGGTGCCCGACCCACAGGAACTCGGGCTCCTCCGAGGTCCAGGCGAGCGAGCTGCCGGAGCCGTTGACCTCCCAGGCGAGCCGGTTCTTGCGCCCGGCCGCCACCTGGCTGACCGAGCACACCCCCCGGGTCCCGCCCTCCAGCCGGAGCAGGATGCCGGCGGCGTCGTCGCTGGACATGGGCTCCCGGACCCGCTCGACGTCGTCGGCCACCCCGGCCCCGGCGAAGGTGCCGACCTCGACCAGGGGGTGGTTGCGCTCGGGCACGAAGGTGTGCAGGTCGGCCAGGACCTCGACCACCCGGCGGCCGGTGACGAAGCCGACCAGGTCGAGCCAGTGGGAGCCGATGTCGGCCACCGCCCGCAGCCCGCCCTGGCGCTCGGACACCAGCCGCCAGTTCCAGTCGGTCTCCAGCAGCAGCCAGTCCTGGTGGTAGCTGCCGGTCACGAACCGGGGCTCGCCGATCCGGCCCTCACGGACCAGCCCGGCGGCGTTGTGGTTGTGGGGGGCGAAGCGCAGGTTGAAG
>DASZON010000005.1:0-6842 GCA_035550755.1 Actinomycetota bacterium
GTTCTCGGGCGGGGCGCTGACCCAGTTCGCCATCTTCGCGCTAGGGATCATGCCCTACATCACCTCCTCGATCATCATGCAGCTGCTCGGGGTGGTCATCCCCCGGCTCGAGCAGCTCCAGAAGGAGGGCGAGAGCGGGCGCAAGAAGATCCAGCAGTACACCCGCTACGTGACCGTGTTCCTGGCTCTGCTCCAGTCGGCCAGCATCGTGCAGCTGGCCCACAACCAGGGGATCCTGCCCCTGGACATCTTCCCCGGGCTGACCCCGGGGCGGTTCGCCCTGGCCGTGCTGACCCTGACCGCGGGGACCGCCCTGATCATGTGGCTGGGCGAGCTGATCACCGCCCGTGGGATCGGCAATGGCATGTCGATCCTGATCTTCTCGGCGATCGTGTCCACCCTGCCCAGCGAGGGCGCCAACATCCTGCGGGTCAACAAGGGGTTCATCTTCGGGCTGGTCTGCTTCCTCGGCCTGCTGATCGTGGTCGCCGTGATCTTCGTCGAGCAGGCCCAGCGCCGGATCCCGGTCCAGTACGCCAAGCGGATGGTGGGGCGGCGGATGTACGGCGGGCAGTCGACCTACATCCCGCTCAAGGTCAACCAGGCCGGCGTCATCCCGATCATCTTCGCCTCCAGCCTGCTCTACATCCCGGTGCTGCTGTCCTCGATCGTGAACAAGCCGTGGCTGACCGACATCACCGAGCGGTTCGCCCGCACCGGCAGCCATCCGCTCTACATCATCAGCTACTTCCTGCTGATCATCGGGTTCGCCTACTTCTACAACTCGATCGCCTTCAACCCGGTCGACACCGCCGACAACATGCGCAAGTACGGCGGCTTCATCCCCGGCATCCGGCCCGGCCGCCAGACGGCCGAGTACCTGAACCACATCCTGACCCGCATCACCCTGCCCGGGGCGGTGTTCCTGGGGGCGGTGGCCATCCTCCCCTTCATCGCCCTGGCGGCCGGGAACGTGCAGCAGTTCCCGTTCGGCGGCACCTCGATCCTCATCACCGTCGGCGTCGGGCTGGAGACCATGAAGCAGATCGAGTCCCAGCTGCTGATGCGGAACTACGAGGGCTTTCTCCGTTGAGGCTGGTGGTCCTCGGCCCGCCCGGGGCGGGGAAGGGCACGCAGGCGGTCAAGCTGGCGGAGCAGTTCGCCTGCGCCGACGTGGCCACCGGGGACATCTTCCGGGCGAACGTGGCCGAGGGGACCGAGCTCGGCCGGGCCGCCCAGGAGTACATGGACCGGGGCGACCTGGTGCCCGACGAGGTGGTCATCGCCATGGTCATGGACCGCCTGGCCGACGGGGACTGCCAGGCCGGGTTCGTGCTGGACGGGTTCCCGCGCACGGTCAACCAGGCCGAGGCCCTCGACCGGCGCCTGGCCGAGCAGGGCACCCCGCTCGAGGCGGCCCTCAGCTTCGACGTCACCGAGGACGAGCTGCTGCGCCGGCTGGCCGGGCGGGCGGCGGCCCAGCACCGGGCCGACGACGCCGAGCAGACCATCCGCCACCGCCTCGAGGTGTTCGCCATCAAGACCCGGCCCCTGATCGACTACTACGCCCACCGGGGGCTGCTCATCCAGGTGGACGCGATCGGGCCGATCGAGGTCGTGACCAAGCGGATCCTGGCCGCCCTCGACGGCATCCGGAGGGCGGGATGATCACCCGCAAGTCGCCCGACGAGCTCGACCATATGCGGCGGGCCGGCCGGCTGGTTGGCCACACCCTGTCGACGCTGGTGGCGGCCGTGCGGCCCGGGACCACCCTGCTGGAGCTGGACGCCCTGGCCGAGCGGACCATCCGCGACGGCGGCGGGATCCCGTCGTTCCTCGGCTACCACGGGTTCCCCAACACCGTGTGCCTGTCCCCCAACGACTGGATCGTCCACGGGATCCCCAACGGCTACCGGCTCAAGGAGGGGGACATCCTCTCCATCGACTGCGGCGCCATCGTCGACGGCTGGCACGGCGACGCCGCCGTGACCGTCGGTGTCGGCGAGGTCGACGAGGCGGCCCGGCGGCTGATCGAGACCACCGAGCGGGCCATGTGGGCCGGCATCGCCCAGGTCCGCGCCGGCAACCGCCTCTCCGACATCGGCCACGCTGTCGAGAAGGCCGCCGCCGCCCCCGGCTACGGCGTGGTCCGCGAGTACGTCGGCCACGGCATCGGCACCCGCATGCACGAGGAGCCCCAGGTCCCCAACTACGGCCGCCCCGGCCGGGGCCTCCGCCTCGAGGTCGGCCTCGCCCTCGCCATCGAGCCGATGGTCAACGAGGGCAGCCCCGACACCCAGGTCCTGGAGGACGGCTGGACCGTCACCACCCGCGACGGTTCCCGCTCGGCCCACTTCGAGCACACCGTCGCCATCACCCCCGACGGCCCCGAGGTCCTCACCCTGCTCGACGGGGCTCGGCAGGAGGACTGGCTCCCGGCGGCGGCCCAGCGCCGCTGACCAGGGACGACCGCCGGCCGCGCTACAGGAGCTCGGCGATCAGGGCGGCGGCGCGGCTGGCGCCGTCGGTCTCCACCGGGCGGTAGTCGACCTCCCGGCCGATCTCGGTGGCGATGGCGTCGGCGACGACCTCCGGGGTGGCGGTGGCGAACTCCATGCGCCGCCCGGCGTTGTACCGGCCGAGGCGGTGGGCGACGTGGAAGTTCTGCTCGAAGTGGTGGGCCAGAGGGAAGTACAGGAACGGCCGCCGGGCCGCCGTCAGCTCCATGCAGGTGGTGAGGCCGCCCTGGACCACGGCCAGGTCGCAGGCGGCCAGGTGCCGGTAGAGCCCGTGGACATAGGGGTGGACCTCCAGCCCGTCGGCCGACGGGAGCGAGGCCGGGTCGATCCGCGGCCCGGCGACGACCACCATGCGCAGGCCCGGGACCCGCCGGCGGGCCTCGGGGTAGGCGGCGATGACCTTGCGCAGCAGGTGGCCGCCGACCCCCGACCCGCCGACCGTGACCACGCAGACCCGCTCGTCGGGCCGGTAGCCGAGGTCGCGGCGCAGCTCCTCGCGGTCGCCAAGGCCGGCCGGGTCGAACCCGGTGACGTAGCCGGCGAAGTCGTAGTGGTCCTCGACCCAGTCGCGGATCGCCGGCAGCCCGGGGCCGAACCGGTCGGGCACGATGTCGCCGGGGTTGCCGACGAACACGGCCCGGTCGCGCAGCCGCGGGAACCGGGCGATGTGCTCGATCATCTCGGCGTTGTAGTCGGCGGTGAGGAACGCCTCGCGCTCGCCCCCGTCGGGCATGGGCAGCCAGCCCACGAAGTCGGTCAGCCAGACGTAGGCGGCCCGCTTCTCCTCCGGGTTCTCGTGCAGGAAGTAGTCCAGCTCCCAGGCCTCGTCCCCGACCCACAGGTCATAGGGCTGCTCGCGGACGACGTCGTGGAAGACCATGAAGTTGGCCACCAGGATCTCGTCCATCCTCCGGATGGCCTGGAAGGCGTGCAGGTCGTGCTCGGCCGACTCCCGCTCGATGTGGGTGGACTCGTTCGCCAGCCAGGCGCTGGCCGGGTGGATCCGCTCGCCCTCGGCCTCCAGGACCCGGGTCACCGGGTCCTGGGCCAGCCAGTCGATCTCCAGGCCCGGGACCCGGGCCCGGAGCTCCCGGGCGATGGCCAGGTCGCGGCGGGCGTGCCCGAGCCCGATGGGGGAGGACAGGTACAGCGCCCGCTTGGGCCGCCGCAGGGCCCGGGTCCAGGTCCGGGTCGCCGGGGCGGTCCCGTTCCCCGCGACCCCGGCGAAGTCGGCCACCAGCCCGTTGACCTTCACCGGGTCGCGGGCGTGGGGGGCGTGCCCGGCCCCCTCGAGCAGGACCAGCCGGCCCCCGAGGAGGCGGGCCAGCTCCTCCCCCCGCCAGGCCTCGCTCTGGGCGTCCTCGGTCCCGTGGATGACCAGCACCGGGCAGCGGACCCGCCGGCCAAGGGCGGCCACCTCGGCCGGCGGGATGATCTTGGTCTCCCAGCCCCGGAACCCGGCCAGGATCGTCTCCATGTCGGTGTCCTTGGCCCAGCCGACGCAGTCCTCGACCTGCTTGGTCGAGTGCGGCTCGGTGAAGCACATCGCGAAGAAGAACTCCAGGTACCCGGGCCAGTCCCGCAGCCAGTAGCCGCGGGTCTCCTTGGCCCAGCCCTCGTCGGTGCCCGGGTCTGAGTCGAAGGGGTAGTGGCCCTGGTCCGGTTCGCGGTCCGACATCGGCGGCCCGATGAACACCAGCCCGGCGACCCGCTCGGGGTGCTCGGCGGCCAGCAGCAGCGACTCGCCCATGTCGCACCAGCTCACCACCACCGCCCGGTCGACCCCGGTCGCGTCCAGCACGGCCAGGGCGTCAGCGGCGAACTCGCGCCGCGCGTAGGCCTCGAACCCATCCGGCCGGTCGGAGCGGCCGTTGCCGCGGGGGTCGAAGGTGACCACCCGGGTGTGCCGGGCCAGGTACGGGATCTGGGCCTTCCAGAAGCGGGCGTGGACGATCTCCCAGGTCGGGGGGAGCAGGACTGTCGGCTCGCCGTCGCCGTAGCGTTCCCAGAACAGCCGCACCCCGTCGCGCTCGGCGAACCCCTCCTCGTCGGGGTAGCGGGCGCGGGTCTGCTCCCGGCCGGTCGTCAGCAGCGCCGTCATCTCGCCATCCCTCCAAGCGACTCTACGAACTCGCGGATGAGCAGGTTGATCTGGACCGGGTGGCGCGCCTGGGGGCAGTGCCCGCCGCCCTCGATGGTGACCAGCTGGCCGCCGGTCAGCTCGGCCGCGGCCGCCCCGACGGCGTGGAGCCGCACCTGGTCGTCTTCCCCATGGACGACCAGCACCGGGCAGCGGACCCTGCCCAGGGTCGCCTCCATTTCTGACCGGCTGGCCGGCTGGGCTCCCAGCTGGGTCAGGGTCAGGGTCTCCGGGCCGGTCTCCAGCCCCCACCCGACAAAGTCCTCGATCTGCTTGGTGGAGTGGGACTCGGAGAAGGCCTCGGAGGCGAAGAACTCCAGGAAGTCCCGGTACTCGCGCCGCCAGTAGTGGCGGTTGAACTTGGCCCAGCCCTCGGTGGTGTCGAGCTCCTCGTCGAACGAGAAGGCCTGCCGCTGGGGAAGTGGGGCCATGAAGGAGATGGCCGGGTCGATCAGCATCGCCCCCAGAACCCGCTCGGGCCGGGCCGCGGCCAGTTCCACCGCCCAGCGGCCGCCCCGCGACAGCCCGATCAGGACTGCCTCCCGGGTGCTGGTGGCGTCCAGCACGGCCACGGCGTCGGCTACGTACTGCTCGTCGTCGTAGGCCCCGGCGCCGGCCGGCCGGTCCGAGCGACCGTTCCCCCGGCCGTCGAAGGTCAGCACCCGGAAGTGGCGGGCCAGGTAGGGGATCTGTGCCTTCCAGTGCCGCGAGTGGACGATCGACCAGGTGGGCAGGAGGAGCACGGTCGTGTCGCCGTCGCCGTAGCGCTCCCAGAACAGGCGCACGCCGTCCCGCTCCACGTATCCCTTGGCGTCGGGGTAGCGGGCGCGGGTCTGCTCCGGAGCCGACCGGGCGGCCGACACCGGTGCCTGGACCGCGGTCATGGCCGCCTCCCGGCCGCCGGCGGTCCGGCGAGCCCCACGAACTCGCGGATGAGCAGGTTGACCCTGACCGGGTCGCGGGCCATCGGGATGTGGCCGGCGCCCTCCAGGACGACCAGCGCGCCGCCGGTGGCCTCAGCCAGCAGCTCGGCCCGGCGCAGCGGGCTGATCCGGTCCTTGGTGCCGTGGACGACCAGCACCGGGCAGCAGCTGGCGGCGCACCAGTCCCGCAGGGTCGCCTCGTCCACCCACTCGGCGTCGTTCTCGGCCAGCAGCACCCCCGGGGTGGTCTCCAGCCCCCAGCCGACGGTGTCCTCGATCGGCTTGGTCGAGTGCGGCTCGACGAAGCACTGGGAGAAGAAGAACTCGAGGAAGTCGCGGTAGTGGTCCCGCCAGTAGTACCGGTTGTACCTGGCCCAGCCCTCGGTGGACACGTACGGCTCGTCGAAGGGCTCCTCGCGTCCGGTGTACCCGGGCGCGATGTCGAGCGACGGGCCGATGAACACGCTGCCCAGCACCCGCTCCGGCCGGTACGCCATCAGCCACAGCGCCCACTGGACGGCCATCGACAGCGACACCGGCACGGCCCGCTCGGTCCCGGTCGCGTCCAGCACGGCCAGCGCCGAGCGGCCCTGGGCCTCGGCCTGGTAGGGGGCCGGATCGAGCGGCCGGTCCGAGCGGCCGTTGCCCGGCCCGTCGTAGGTGACCACCCGGAAGTGACGGGCCAGGTACGGGACCTGGGCCTTCCAGAAGCGGGCGTGGACGATGGTCCAGGTCGGCATGAGCAGCAGGGTGGGCGCGCCGTCGCCGAAGACCTCGTAATGGAGCTTGACCCCGTCCCGCTCGACATAGCCTTCGGCGTCCGGTTCCCGCGCCCGCATGCTCAACCTCCGCCGTCACGCCTGGCGACCGGTTCCAGTATGGGGGCCGGGAGGACCTCGTAGTGGCCGATCCAGGTGTCCGCGAGGAGGTGCTCCTCGTCCGGGGTGATCACCGCCTCCCGCCAGCGCTCACCGGCAAACGCCCGGATCGAGTCGACGTCCTCCCAGACGGTGACGTACAGGTACTCGGTCGACGACGGATCACGAGGCCTGCCCACGTGCTGGGCCACGAGCCCGGCCTGCCGCGACACCAGCGGGATCGCCGTGTCGCGGAGGAACGCCTCGTACTCCTGCTCCTTGCCGGGGTGGATGACCGGCCGGAAGACGCGGATGATCATGGCCGTCTCTTCGGCCGGGTGAGCCTGGCGCGGACGGCGGTCAGGCGCTCACGGCCGTAGGCCACGAGCACGGAGAGCCATGC
>DASZON010000006.1:0-6785 GCA_035550755.1 Actinomycetota bacterium
CGAGGGCGGCGGCGAGGGCCATGGTGGCCCGCAGGCGCTCGGTCCAGAGCCGGGCCGTGGCCGCCGGGGCGACGATCAGGGCCACGGCCCGGATGGTGCCGACGGCCGGGATCGAGGTGACCACGGTGGCCTCGATCACCAGCAGCAGGACCACGTCCAGGGCCAGCACCGGGTAGCCGAGGGCGGCCAGCCCGCCGCGATCGAACGCCCCAAGGACCAGCTCCTTGTGGAGGGCGGCCAGCACGGCCAGGGCGGCCGCCCCGACCACGGCGGTGGTGACCAGGTCGGCCGGGCCCACCGTGATGATCGAGCCGACCAGGTAGGCGGTGAGGTCGCGGGAGAACCCGGCCTGGGCCGACAGCAGCAGCACCCCGAGGGCGAACGCCCCCGACAGGGTCACCCCGACGGCGCTGGTGTCGTCGACCCGTTCGCGGGCCCCGAGCAGGGCGACCACCACCACGACCACGGCCCCGAAGGCCGCCGCCCCGGCGAACAGGCTGATCCCGGCCAGCGCGGCCAGGACGACCCCGGGGAAGGTGGCGTGGCCGAGGGCCATGGTGAAGAAGGGCAGCCGCCGCAGCAGGACGTGGACCCCGACGGCCCCGCACAGCCCGCCGACCATGACCGCCTCCAGCAGGGCGCGGCGGGCGAACCCGTCCCCGAAGGCGTCCAGGAGCGTCACCGCGCCCACCGCCGGCGCAGGGGGGCCACGGCCGCGGCCACCAGGAACAGGCCGACCAGGACGACCACGATGGTCGCCCCGGCGGCCAGCCGCAGGCCCTGGTCGACCGAGACCTCGAAGCTGACGGCCAGCCCCAGCCAGCCCCCGGCGGCGCCGAGCAGGCAGGCCACGGCGGTCATGGCCGCCACCCGGTCGGTCAGCAGCCGGGCCGCGGCCGCCGGGACCACGATCAGGGCGATCACCAGGACCGTGCCCACGGCCTCGACCGCGGCCACCACCACCAGGGCGATGAGCAGGTTGAGGACCAGGTCGAGGGCCCGGGTGCGGTACCCCATGGCGGCGGCCGCGTCGGGGTCGAAGGCCCGCAGCACCAGCTCCTTGTGCAGCAGGGCGAGGACGAGGGCGGCGACGGCGGCCACGACCAGGGTCTGGACGAGGTCGGTGCGGTCGACGGCCAGGACCCGGCCGAACAGGAACACGGTCAGGTCGGCCGTGAACCCGCGGGTCCGGGAGATCAGCACCACCCCGACGGAGAAGAAGGAGGTGAGCAGGATGGCCAGGGCGGCGTCGTCGCCGACCCGGCGGTGGCTGCCCAGGGTGGTCAGCAGCACCGCGGTCAGCACCCCGAAGGCGAGGGCGCCGGCCAGCAGGGAGCGGCCGAGCAGGTGGGCGATGACGATGCCGGGGAACACGGTGTGGGTGAGGGCGTCGCCCACGAAGGCCAGCCGGCGCAGCACCACCAGCACCCCCACGGCCCCGGCCAGGGCGCCCAGCACCAGCACCTCGAGCAGGGCCCGCTGCATGTACGGGAGGGTGAACGGCTGGAAGAGGTTCACGGTCTCGCGACGATGACCCCGTCGCCGCGGAGCTGGAGGGCCTGGCCGCCGTAGGTGGCCCCCAGCAGCTCGGGGGTGAGGGTGGTGCCGATCGGGCCGAAGCCGATCTGGTGCCGGTTGAGCAGGCAGACCTCGTCGCAGGCGAGGTGGGCCAGGCCGAGGTCGTGGGTGGCCATGACCACCGCCGCCCCGGCCCCCCGCAGCCGGCCGAGGGCGGCCAGCAGCAGGTCCTGGGAGAGGGCGTCGACCCCGTTGAAGGGCTCGTCCAGCAGCAGCAGCCGCGGCTCCTGGGCGATCGCCCTGGCCAGCAGGACCCGCTGGCGCTGGCCGCCGGACAGGGTCCCGAACCGGGCCGGGGCCCGCTCGGCCAGCCCGACCTCGGCCAGGGCCCGCTGGGCGGCCTGGCGGTCGGCGGCCCCGGGACGGCGCAGCCAGCCGACCCGCGGGTAGCGGCCCATCAGCACCACCTGGAGGGCCGAGACCGGGAACTCGGGGTCGAGGGTGTCGGCCTGGGGCACGTAGGCGACCTGGCGCCGGGCCGCCTGGGGCGGCCGGCCGAGCACCTCGATCGTCCCCGAGGTGAGCGGGACCAGGCCGAGGACGGCCCGGATGAGGGTCGACTTGCCGGCCCCGTTGGGGCCGATGAGGGCGACCGACTGGCCGGCCACGACCTCGCCGTCGACCCCCTCGACGACCGGGTCGCGCTCGTAGGCGACGGTGGCCCGCCGCAGGACGAGGACGCGGTCAGGTTCCATCGGGGCCGCCGAGGTTGGTCACGATCGTGCGGGTGTTGTGGCGGATCATCATGGTGTAGCTGGCGCCGTCGGAGCCGGGCGGCCCGAGGGAGTCGCCGTAGAGGGCGTCCTCGCCGGTCACCACCTTGACCCCGGCCTCGCGGCCGATCGTCTCGGCCGCCCGCGGCGGCAGGGAGGTCTCGGAGAAGATCGCCTTGACCCCGGTGGCCTTGATCCTGGCCACCAGGTCGCGGATGTCGCGGCCCGACAGCTCGGCCGAGCTGTCGAAGCTGGGGATGACCGAGCCGACCAGCTGCAGGTGGTAGCGGTCCAGGTAGTAGCCGAAGGCGTCGTGGTTGGTGACCACCTTGCGGTTGGCCAGGTCGGCCGTCTGCCGCTGCACCCAGGCGTCCAGGGCCCGCAGGTCCTTGAGGTAGCTGTCGAGCTGGCGCTGGTAGAAGCCGGCCGAGGAGGGGTCGACCCTGGCCAGGCCGCGCTCGATGTTGGCCGCCATGATCATGGCGTTGCGGGGGTTCTGCCAGATGTGGGGGTCGGGCATGCCGCCGACCTCGCGCAGCCGCACCCCCTGGCTGGTGTCGACCATCGGGCCGTCGTAGCCGGAGCTCTCGATGGTGTCGTGCAGCCAGCTCTCCAGGCCGACGCCGTTCTCGACCACCAGCTGGGCGGTGGCGATGGCCTCGACGTCGGCCGGGGACGGCTCGTAGTCGTGGGCGTCGATCCCCGGCTTGAGCAGGCGGACCAGGTCGATCCGGTCGGCCCCGATGACGGCCGCCATGTCGGCCACCTGGGTGGTGGTGGCGACCACCCGCGGCCCGTCAGCGTGCTCGCGCCACGGTTCCGCCGGCTTCCCGCACCCGGCCACGAGCAGGGCCGCCGCGACGGCCACCAGCGCGACCCGTCGACGACTCATGGCACCGTCCCTCGATGTGGAAGCTGGTGCCCGCCATCGTACCGCTTTTGGCAATGATTCTCATAACCGAATTGGTCAGCGGCAGCGTTTGCAGAGGCCGCGCAGCTCCAGGCGGTGGTCGGTGACGGTGAACCCGGTGCGGGCGGCCACCGCGTCCAGCAGCGAGGCCAGGGCGGCGTCGACCTCTGGCGGGACGGGGTCGTCCTCGATCCGCCCGCAGTTGCTGCACACCAGGTGATGGTGGTGGCCGACCAGCTCCTCGGACAGCTCGTACTTGGCGTGCCCGCCCCCGGCCCCCGGGTAGCGGGTGACGGCCCCGACCTGCTCGAGCACGACCAGGTTGCGGTAGATCGAGCTCACCGGCAGCCGGGCCGGCCCGTCGGCGAGCTCGACGATCTCCAGCGGCCGGCCGGCCTGGTGCAGCAGGTCGACCAGGGTCCGCCGCCCGGCCGTGTAGCGCTGCTGGGCACGCCCGAGCCGCGCCGCGACCTCGGCATGGGGCGCCTGGCTGCTCACCGCTCCGCCTCCCGGATCTCACGCATGGGCAGGTCTCATCGTACGCAGCCCCTTGGGGTAGTGGTTCTTGAGCGTCCCTCCGACCCCCCGCCCCCACCCCAGCGGCCACCGGTCCCACACCACCAGCGTCCACCCACCCGGCCCGCCGTCCTCCAGCGTCTCCCCCCGCATCCAGGCCGCCGCCTCCCGGTCGTCCACCACCCGCACCCGCCGGCCCATCGCGGGGTCGAGGGCCATGCCCAGCGCATGCGCCGGCTCGAACCGCCCCGGTCGCTGCCGCCCCAGCAGCAACCCCGGCCTGACCATCCGCACCCCGCCCGCCGCCACCTCCGCATCGGTCACCCCATACACCCGCTCCCCGACCACGGTCACCCCGGGCACCTCCCCCACGAGGGCGTCGGCCGCGAACTCCCGCCACCCTTCGAGGGGGCCTGTTGACGCAAGGCGGGCTGAGGACGCAAGGGGGGCTGAGGACGCAAGGGGGGCTGTGGACCGCCGCCGCCGCGTCCTCCCCGGCTGGGCTACCCTCCCGTGCAGGGGACCCACAATTGGGTGGGTGGGGCTCCCGCCTGCCCCAGGGCGGACCAGCTTGGCGATGAAATGTCCTTCGCCGCGGAGCCGGTGGGGCCAGAGGCGGACGGTCCGGGCGAGCTCGGGGGGGCCGCCGGGGGCCCAGTCGGGGCGGCCGGGGGCGAACCCCTCGTGCCAGGGGATCGCTCCCAGCTCCCAGTCGGGGTGGGCGGCCAGGAACCCGGCGACCTGCTGCTCGTTCTCCTCGGGGGCGAACGTGCACGTGGCGTAGACGAGGACCCCGCCCGGTCGGACCAGGCGGGCGGCGCCGGCGAGCAGCCCGCGCTGGCGGTCGGCGCTGCCGCGGACGTGGCCGGGGCGCCACTGGGCGGCGGCGGCCGGGTTGCGGCGGAACAACCCCTCGCCCGAGCAGGGGGCGTCCAGCAGGACCCGGTCGAACATCGCCGGGAGCCGGTCGGCCAGCCGGGCCACGGTGTCGGAGGCGATGGCCGTCCGCCACGAGCCCCAGCGGTCCAGGTTGTCGGCCAGCGCCTGGACCCGGGAGCGCTGGAGCTCGTTGGCCACCACCACCCCGGCGGCGCCGAGCCGGCTGGCGACCAGCGTGGCCTTGCCTCCGGGGGCGGCGGCCAGGTCGAGGACCCGCTGGCCCGGCCGGACGTCCAGGGCCTCGCCCACCGCCATGGCCGACGGCTCCTGGACATAGCACAGCCCGGCGGCGTGGGCGACGGTGTCGCCGGCCCGGGCCCCCTGGGGCAGGAAGAAGCCCTCCCGGCACCACGGCACCGGGTCGGGGTCGATCCCGAGCAGGCCGGGCAGCTCGGCCGGGTCGAGCTTGAGCGGGTTGGCCCGCACGGCCCGCTGCGCCGGCCGCCGCAGGGCATCGAGCAGGGCCGGCGCCTCGTCCCCGAGCAGCTCGCCCATGCGGGCCTGGAACGCGCCCGGCAGGCCGGCCTCCGCCATCGTCTCAGCCGGTGTTCTGGAGCCCGGCGGCGACGCCGTTGACGGTGAGCAGGACCAGCCCGGCGGCCCGGGCCGCCTCGGCCCCCTCCAGGCCGTTGCGCAGGTCGGTGAGGAACCGGACCTGGAGGAACGAGAGCGCGTCGACGTAGGGGTTGCGCAGCTCCACGGCCTGGCGCAGCACCGGCCGGTGGCCGAGCAGCCGCCCGGCGCCGGTGGTCTCGGTGACCAGCACCCGGGTGCGGCGGAACTCCTCGCGGATGGCCGCGACCAGGTCGGGCCGGCCGCCCAGCTCCAGGTAGGACTCGGCCACCAGGGGGTCGGCCTTGGCCAGGCTCATCTCGGCGTTCTCGATCAGCGAGCGGAAGAAGGGCCACTGCTCGTACATCTCCCGCAGCAGCTCCAGGCCGCCGCGGCGGTGGGCGACCACCTCGAGGCCGGTGCCGAGCCCGTACCAGCCGGGCAGGTTGCAGCGGTTCTGGCTCCAGGCGAACACCCAGGGGATGGCCCGGAGGTCGACCAGGTCGCCGGTCCCGCCGGCCTTGCCGGTGCCGGCCCGCCGGGTCGGCCGGGACCCGATCTGCAGCAGGCCGAGCTCGTCGATGGGGGTCACCCGGGCGAAGAACTCGGCGAAGCCCTCGCGTTCCACCAGCCCCCGCCAGACGGCCTCGGCGGCGGCGGCCATCTCGGTGGCGGTCGGCAGGTAGCCGGCCTCGGCGGCCGCCACCGCCTCCTGGGCCCGGGAGGTCGAGGCGCCGAGGACGGCGTTGGTGACCTGTTCCAGGTGGCGGTGGCCGATGGCCAGGTTGCCGTAGCGGGCGTAGATGACCTCGCCCTGCTCGGTGACCTTGAAGCGCCCGGCCACCGACCCGGGGGCCTGGCCGCGCACCGCCCGCCCGGCCGGGCCGCCGCCGCGGCCGAGCGCCCCGCCGCGGCCGTGGAACAGCACCAGGTCGATGCCGCGGCCGGCCGCCCAGGCGGCCAGGGTGCCCTGGGCCCGGTACAGGGCCAGGTTGGCGGCCAGGAACCCGGCGTCCTTGGCCGAGTCGGAGTAGCCGAGCATGACCTCGAGGCGCCGGCCCCGCCGCTCCAGCCAGGCGCTCACCCCGAACAGGGAAAGGAACTCCTCGAGCACGTCGCAGGCGCGCTCGAGATCGGCCCGGGACTCGAACAGCGGCACCACGTCCAGCTCCAGCGAGCCGTCGGGAACGGCCAGGCGGGCCAGGGCCCGGACCGCCGCCAGGTCGGCGGCCGAGCGGCTGAAGCTGACCACGTAGCGGTGGCAGGCCTCGGGACCGTAGCGAGCCTGGAGCTCGGCCATGACCCGCAGGGTGTCGAGCACCTCCCGGGCGGTATCCCCGATGTCGCCCGGGGCCCCGGCCCCCCAGCCCTCGGTGGCCAGCCGGTCGAGGGCGGCGGCATCGCCGACGGCGTCGGGGGCCAGCTCGGCCAGGGCTTCGGCGTGGACGGCGGCGTGCTGGCGGACCTCCAGCGACGCCAGGTGGAACCCGAACGTCTCGGCCTGCCAGGCCAGGTGCTGGAGCTCGCCGTAGGCCAGCCGGGCCGCCCCGGCCGCGGTCAGCGACGCCTGCACCAGC
>DASZON010000007.1:0-2899 GCA_035550755.1 Actinomycetota bacterium
CGACGAGGAAGGTGGAGCGCAGGACGCCGACCGAGGTGCGGCCGTAGCGGGTCTTCTCGCCCCAGGCGCCCCAGGCGTCCATGACGGTGTGGTCGGCGTCGGTCAGGAGCGGGAACTGGAGGCCGTACTTGCCGATGAAGCGCTGGTGGCTGGCGGCGTTGTCGGGGGAGACGCCGATCACGGGCACGCCGGCGGACCGGAAGCCGGCCAGGTTGTCGTTGAACTGGCAGGCCTCCTTGGTGCAGCCGGGGGTGTCGTCGGCCGGGTAGAAGTAGACGAGCACCTTGGAGCCCTTGAAGTCGTCCAGGGATACCGGGTTGCCGTCCTGGTCGGGCAGGGTGAACGAGGGCGCCTGGGCGCCCGCTTCGAGCTTGGCCATGGGTGGTCCTCCTCGGCGGGTCGACGCTCCGACTGTATCGCTGTCTCGCTAGGTGGCCGCCTGGGCGGCGGACACGACCAGGGTGCCGAGCACAGCCAGGGCGGCCCCGGCGGCCTGGGCGGCGGCCGGCCGCTCGGCGGTCAGGACGTGGGCACAGGCGGCCGTGACCACCGGGGCGAGCGAGCCCAGGACGGCCACCACGGCCAGGTCGCCGCGGGTGACGGCGTAGGCCAGGGAGGCGTCGGCCGACAGGTTGAGCACGGTCAGCACACCCACCGGCCACAGCAGGGACGGGTCGTCGAGGCCGAGGCGGCGGCCCCGGCCGCGCAGGGCCCCGGCCAGGCAGGTCGGCAGGGCCCCGACCTGGACGCCGAGGGCGACCCAGAGGACGCTCCCGCCGGCGGCCTCGCCCCCCAGGTCGACGCCGACGAAGAACAGCCCGAAGCACACGGCCGCGACCAGGGCGAGCACGACCGGCACGGGCGGGCGGGGCACGGCGACCCGGCGCCGGGTCGCCGGCGGGCCGTGCCAGGTCGGGGCCGGCCCGTCCTCCTCCCGCTCGGCGGAGGCGAGCGAGGTCACGCCGATCCCGACCAGGACCAGCACCAGCCCGGCCAGGGCGAACGGGCTCGGCCGCTCCCCCCGGGCCAGGTCGACCAGCAGGGGGAGCACGGCCCCGCTGGACGCCAGGGGGGCGATGATCGCCGCCTGGCCGGTGGCCAGGGCCTGGTAGTAGGCGACCAGGCCGGCCGCGCCGACCGCGCCGGCGGCGGCCCCCCAGCCGAGGGCGGCACCGCTGTAGGGCTGGCGCACGGCCACGACCACCACCAGCAGGACCATGCACTGGAGGGCCTGGCTGTAGAGGACCAGGAGCACCGGGGCGACCCGCTTGGCGACGCGGCTGGCCAGGAAGTCGCTGACGCCGTAGCCGAGGCTGCTGCCGAGGGCCAGCAGGATGGCGGTCATGGGCGGGAGCCTACCTGTGGACAGGGGCTCGACCCGGCTCCTTCCCGGAGGTACGATGGCTCGAACAGGTGTTCGACCAGGATGGGGAGGTCGGATGATCACCATGGTGGCCTCGGTCGGGGTCAGGGCGGGCGACCAGGACCGGGCCGTCGACTTCTACGTCGGCAAGTTGGGCTTCGAGAAACGCCGCGACGACCCCATGGGCCCCGACGGCCGCTGGGTCGAGCTCGCCCCCGCCGGTGCCGAGACCGCCCTCGTTCCCTTCACCCCCGGCCTGGTCTTCGCCTGCGACGACATCCAGGCCACCTTCGAGGAGCTCCGCCGCCGCGGGGTCGAGTTCACCCAGCCCCCGACCCCCCACCCGTGGGGCCGGTGGGCCCAGTTCCGGGACCCCGACGGCAACGAGCACGCGTTGCTCGAGCGCCCCTAGGCTGACGACCGCGGCCCCGCGGGGCTAGTGGGTGGGGGCTGGGCCGGGGGCGGCGCGGCGGCGCAGGACGAGGACGACGGCGACCGCGGCGACCAGCAGCAGGCCGACCCCGGCGGCGACCTTCGGCCACACGGCGGGCGCCGGGCCGGCCGCGGCCGCCGGGGCGGACGGGGCCGGGCTGGCCACGCCCGGGCTGGCCGGGCTGGCCGAGGGGGCCGGGGCGGTCAGGGCCGGGCGGTTCGGCAGACCCAGGGCGATCAGCGACGTGCGGAGGACGGCCGACGCCTGGTACCAGCCGCCCTCGGACCTGGTGTCGAGGACCTTCTGCCCGGGGGCCAGATAGGTCACCGGGCCTCCCGCGGCATACGGCCAGACGAACTGGCGCACCTTGTCCTCGGTGCCGGCGCCGTTGGGGAACGTCCAGGTGATGGTGTACCGGGGGCCGCGCCGGGCGGCCGGGGTCGGGGCGGTCTCGACCCGGCCCGCCGGGCCGCCCTCGAACAGGACGGCCCACATGCCGGCCTCCTCGGCCAGGCTCGACAGGTCGCTGCCGCTCCCCGGCTCGCCGTCGCCCTTGATGGTGATCGGCCCGCCGGGCAGGCCACCCGCCCCGCCGCCCGAGATGGTGGCCGCCGAGGCCCCCTTGGCCTCGGCGGCCGACGGCACCACGGCCAGCAGCAGGGCGAGGGCCAGCATGGTCAGAAGGCGGCGCGACATGGGTGGACTCCTTCCCGGTGACCCGAACTCTCCCCCGCTCTACACCGGGAGGGCGGCCCTGGTTCCCGGGGTCAGCTCCGGTAGACCAGCATCGGCGTGCCCACCGGGAGCTTGGCGTACCAGCGGTCCATGGCCGTGATGGTGATGCGGATGCAGCCGTGGCTGGCCGGGAACGGTGGCACCGAGTAGGCGCCGTGCAGGGCGTAGCCGCCGGTGAAGTAGGCCGGCCGGTAGAGCAGGCCGAGCTTGCTCTTGCGCCAGGCGTTGATCTTGCGCTGGATGGTGAAGCTGCCCAGCGGGGTCACGGCCAGCCGGACGTCGCCGTCGACGGTGTAGTGCTGGCCCGAGGCCGAGGAGGCGTCGAGGATCTCCACCACCTTGCCGTCCCTGACCATGTAGACGACCTG
>DASZON010000008.1:0-27015 GCA_035550755.1 Actinomycetota bacterium
GGGGCTGCGGCTGGGGCACAGCTCCTGGACCCGGGCGGCGACGAAGGTGCCGTCGGTGTAGTGGCAGGCGGCCGGGAACGACCCGTAGGTCGCCCCGGGCAGCGGCGGGCTGGCCGGGGTCTCGGTGAACACCCACTCGAGGGCGGCGAGCTGCCAGGTGCGGCCGTGACGTTCGTAGACCAGGATGGGGGGCTTGGTGACGTCGAAGCCCTGGATGTCGGGGTTGAGGAAGTGGAAGCCCATGTCGGGGATCATGCGGGTGATGATCTGGTAGCCGTCGGCCTTGGCCGCGCGCAGGTTGGTGGCGTACCTGGCGGTGGCGAGGCGGGCCCGGGCGAGCTGGGCGGCGAGGTCGGGGCCGGCGGTGGCGGTGGCGGCTGCCGGGGCGGGATGGGTGGGGCTGGTGGCGGCGTGGGCGGCCCAGCCGGTGGTGGCGAGGGTGGCCAGGGCGAGGGTGACGAGGATGATCCGTCGCATCGTCGGCTCCTTCGGGTGTCAGGCGGGTTGGCTGGCGCGTCGGATGCGGTTGGCGCGGCGGGCGGCGGTGACGGCGATCGCGGTGGTGAGGGCGAGGAGCAGGGCGATGGCGGCGAGGGCGGGAGTGAGCCAGCTGGGCTGGTCGTTGTGGGCGGCGGGGCGCACCGGGCTGGGCACCTGGGCGGGGCCGGCGCTGGGGAGGTTGAGGAGGGACGACCGATCCTCGTCCAGCAGCAGCCGCGGGTGGGCGGCGCCGGGGATGGAGGACCCCTCGCGGGCCAGCAGCCGCCGGACGGTGGCGTCCGCCTGGCGGGAGGACTGGTCGGTGGCGGGATCGCTGCTGGTGTGGGCCTGGGCGACGGCGGTCATGGCGGCCAGGCTCATGGCCGCGGACACGACCACCAGCATCAGGGCGCGGGCGAGCTTGAACATGGGATACCTCCTCGGATCCACTGCTGGCGACGGCGTTCGGCCGGCCTAGCGGTAGAAGTACGGGTCCAGGACTCGGACCTCGGTGATGCGGTCGACGGGGAGCTGGTTGACCTCGGCGGCCCGGCGGATGGCCTCGGGGCTGGGGCCGTCGTAGACGCAGAAGGTCGTCTCCCTGTCAGGGGTCACATAGGAGTGGACCCAGGTGACCCCCTCGGTGGCGTTGCCGTCCACGACCAGCTGGCAGGTCTTGGCCCCGCCCTCGTCCATGGGGATGGCGAGGCCGTCGGGGAAGCTGCGTTCGACCAGGTACCGCGGCATGGTGTCCTCCTAGCGGTCCAGCGGCGTCAGTCGCCGCCTCTGGGGTGGACGCTAGGGGTAAGCAGGCCGGGCGATCTTGAGGTGAAGACCTTAGGTTGCCCGGGCCGGGCACCTTACCTTTCGAGCGTGGCATGCTCCCGTCGGCGTCGCCGCATCACCATCGACCGAGAGCCCCAGGTCCCGGAGGAGCGCATGCCCACGCCCGCAACTGGGCGGCCGTGACCAAGCTGCTGGCGATGCTGGACGCCTGACGCCAGGTTCTTGCACCTGACGGGTGCAGCCGTCCCCGGCCGGGTGGGGCGGCCGGGGACGGCGCAGGCGCAGCCCTAGGAGGAGAGCTCCAGGACGGGACGGACCTCGATCGTCCCGTAGCGGGCCCCGGGGATCTTGGCCGCAAGCTCCAGCGCCTGGTCCAGGTTGTCGCACTCCAGCAGGTACCAGCCTCCCAGCTGCTCGGGGCTCTGGACCGCCGGGCCGTCGCTGATCTCGGTGTCGCCGTTGCGGACCCGGACGCTGGTGGCGTCGGCGACCCGCTGCAGCGGCTCCCCGGCCCGGAACACACCCCGCTGGGTGACCTCCCCGTGGAAGTCGTCGTACCCCTTGATCTCGGCGTCCCCGGCGGGGGTTCCCCACTCGGGCCGGTCGGCCTCGCTGGTGTAGATCAACAACGTGTAGCGCATGCTGCGCCCCCTTCGGTCTGGCCGGCGCTCGTCGCCGTCCTCACCCCACCGACGATCAGGGAACGCCGGGATCGACACTCCCGCGCCCGATGGGGACCACTGCGCGGGGGCGGTGCGTCAGGGCGCCTGGAGGACCCGGTTGATCTCCTTGATGACGAGCTCGGGCTGTTCCAGGTCGATGTCGTGGGAGGACTGCACCTCGACCAGCCGGCCGTTGGGGACGGCCCTGGTGAGCTGGACCTGCTTGGCGGCGATGAACGCGCGCATCCGTTCCACCGGCCAGTTCGGGGGCAGCTCGACCGGTCGGGCGGCCAGGTAGGTGACCGGCACGCCCGGCACCTTGGCCACCAGCGGCTTGGCCTGGCCGGTGGTCTTGTAGAAGTCCACCGACTCCTGGTTGGCGTCCTGCTCGATCATCACCTGTTCCCGCTCGTCCTTGGGGATCAGCTGGAACCCTCGGGCCGCGTCCATGGCGCCGGCCCACTTGAGCGTCCCCGCGGGAGGGATCACGATGGCGGTGATGGGCGAGGATGCGGAGCTCGGACAGCGCTGAGGCCGCCGCGGCCTGGCTGCTGACCTCCGACGAGCGCGGCAACCCGGCAACGGCGATCGACCTCGAGCGCGGCGACGGGCTGACCTGGACGGCCGGTAACCGGGTCACCGTCCACGTCGACGGGGCCGCCTACTTCGAGCGCCTGCACGAGCTGCTGACGGGGCTCGGCGCCGGGGACTGGGTCTACGTCACCGACTGGCGCATCGACGCCACCCGCCAGCTGGTCGGGCCCGGCAGCGAACTGGGGCCACTGCTGGCCGGGCTGGCCCGCCGCGGGGTGGCCATCCGAGGGCTGCTGTGGCGCTCCCACCCTGCCCTGGTCCGGTTCAACCAGGACGCCAACCGGGTCCTGAGCACCCTGGTCAACCGGGCCGGCGGCCAGCTGGTGGCCGACCAGCGGGTGCGCCGCTTCGGCAGCCACCACCAGAAGCTGCTGGTCGTCCACTGGCGGAGCGACCCTGACCGCTGCATCGCCTTTGTCGGCGGGATCGACCTGGCCCGCGGCCGCCGCGACGGCCCCGAGCACCTCGGCGACGCCGATCCGGTCCGCATCGACCCTCGCTACAGCCGGCGTCCGCCCTGGCACGACCTGCAGCTGGAGCTGCTCGGCCCGGCCGTCCTGGACGTCGACCTCACCTTCCGGGAACGCTGGGAGGACACCACCCCGCCCGACCACCGCAACCCGCTGCGGGCCATGTGGCGGCGGCTCAGCCACGAGCCACACCGCCTGGAGCTGCTGGAGCGCCGCCACCCGCCACCACAGGGCGGGTCCCATGCCGTGCAGGTGCTGCGCACCTATCCGGCCCGGCATCGGGTGATCCCGTTCGCGCCCGACGGCGAGCGCAGCATCGCCAGGGCCTACATCAAGGCGCTGGGCCGGGCGCGGTCGCTGGTCTACATCGAGGACCAGTACCTGTGGGGCACTCTGGTGGCCGACACCCTCGCGGCGGCCCTGCGCGCCTCGCCCGAGCTGCGCATGATCATCGTGGTGCCGCGCCATCCCGACCGCGATGGGAGGATCACGGGCCGGGCCGCCAGGGCCGCCCAGTGGCGGGCCATCAACAACCTGGTCGGCGCCGGAGGGCCGCGCGTGGCCGTCTACGACCTCGAGAACGAGCACGGCACGCCGATCTACGTCCATGCCAAGGCGATGATCGTCGACGACGTGTGGGCCATGGTCGGCTCGGCCAACCTCAACCGCCGCTCCTGGACCCACGACTCCGAGGTCGCCTGCGCGGTCCTGGACCAGGAGCGCGACCCCCGCTCCCCGGTCGACCCGGGCGGCCTGGGCGACGGCGCCAGGGTGTTCGCCCGCGACCTGCGGCTGCGCCTCTGGCGCGAGCACCTCGGCCTCGGAGACGACGCCGACGACCCCCGGCTGCTCGACCCGGTGGCTGGCTTCGAGGCCTGGCAGGCGTCCGCGGCCAGGCTCCAGGCCTGGCATCACGGCGCCCGCCGGGGCCCTCGGCCGCCCGGGCGGATCCGGCCCCACCAGGTCGAGCTCGCCTGGGCCCTCAAGGCCCGCTGGGCCCAGGCCCTGTACCGGGTCGCGATCGACCCCGACGGCCGCCCCCTGCCCCTGCGCCGCGACACCTCCCTGTAGCCGGCCGTCTCAGGCAGGCTCCAGCCGGCCGTGCTCCAGCCAGTGGTCGAGCAGGGCGGGGTCGCCAAGGGCATGGACGCCGGAGCCGTCCAGGGGAGCGCGCCGGCTCAACACCAGCAGCAGGTCCAGTGCCCGACCGCCCAGGGCGGCATCGCCCCTGGCGGTGCTCCCACTCCACGCCCGACGGGGTGCGACGTACCAGCCACTCCCCGGCAACGCCCAGGCCCGGGTCGGTGGCGTGGAAGTGCAGGGTCTGGCCGTTGCCGCGCAGCTCGGCCAGGGCTGGGAAGTCGTCGATCCGCGGCAGGATCGAGAACATGTCCAGCAGGTCGGAGACGCTGTCGGCGGCCAGATCAGGAGCCAGCGTCCACGCGGGACAGGTCGGCACCCGCCGGGCCGGGTCGGCGTCGTGCACCGCCTCGGCGAGACGCAGCGTCAGGGCTTGGAGCTCGGTGTCGTAGCGGTCGTGGTCGAGCTGGGCCATCTGCGTCCTCAATCGGCGCCCGGGTAGTGGATCCGGAGCTGGCGGGAACGACCCTTGCGGAGCCGGTGCACGAAGGTCGCCTGGGGCGGGCAATGGTCGGGCCAGGTGGCCGGGATGGTGAAGTCGATCTCTAGGACGGTGAGCTCGCTGCTGGCGAGCACGCCGACGATGCAAGCGTGCACCCCGACCGTGATCGCGTCGCGCTCCTCCGCCGACCAGGCGTCGATCCCGGACCAGTGCCCGGACGGGTCGCGGACGTCGACGTCCGGAGCGAACAGCTCCTGGTACGTCCGTGGCACGGGCTGCTGGTGCACCAGGCGGTAGAACTCCTCCCACTGCGTGCGCCGGGCGGCCTCGAGGGTGGCGTGGCTCAGCGGCGTGCCGGCCACCGTCGCCATGAGCGCCCCGGCGAGCCGCCCGCGAGCTCGGTTGAGGCGGCAGCGGACCGTCCCGACCGGCACGGCGGTGACGCGGGCGATCGCCTCGTAGCTGGTGCACCGGGTGAAGTGCCGCAGCATCACGGTGAGGCGCTCGTCCGGGCTCCACCGGTCCAGCGCGTGCCACACCCACTCGCCCATGAGCTGCTGTTCGAGTGTCTCCTCGGGCCCGGGCACCGCGTCGGGCGGCTCGACGCCGGCGAACGGGATCTCGCGCCGTTGCCTGATGCGCATGCGGCAGTTGTTGCGGAGCACCGCGTGCAGCCATGCCCGGGCGGCGTCGGCGTCGCGCAGGTCAGCCAGGCGCAACCGGGCGACGACGAAGGTGTCCTGCACCGCATCCAGCGCATCGGCGCGGTTGTCGAGCAACCCGACCGCCGCCGCGTAGAGCGACGGCCGATGCCGTTCGAGCGGCGCCGCCAGGGCCTCGACGTCGCCAGCTTGGGCCAGCGAGGCCAGGGCGGCGTCCGGCACGACGGTGGGCTCCACACCACCATGATGCATCGCCCGCCCCGGAAGTTCGCGAACGATCACGTCCGGTCGCGCATCTGGAGGGGCGACGTCCGCCGCGTGCGGTACCGCGACCAAGGAGGCGAGCAGGCCCACCACCACCCGCGAGTCGTCGGCCGACCCGCAGCTCGTGGCCAACAAGGCCGTCGTCCGGGCCTTCGTCGACGCCTGGAACACCCGGGACTTCGACCGCTTCGACGTGCTGATGGGCGAGGGCGCCGTGGAAGGTCTACGACGAAGCCGGCATGTGGCGCCAGCTGGGCGTCCCGCCTATCGGTTCGCCGCCGTCGGTCGGGTGAAGTCCGCCACCGCCGTGGCGGTCCGGGTGGGCTGCCCGAGCCAGGGGCCGTGGCCGGTGGGCAGGACCACCAGGCGGGCGTCGGGGATCAGATCGGTCGCCGCCCGGGCCACCGGGACGCCGCCGACCGGGTCATGCTCGCCCCACAGCACCAGGGTGGGCATGGCCAGCTGGCGGAGCTCGTCGGGGCGCACGCGTGCGCGACGCCGGAACCCGGAAGGCGACAGCACCGACAACGGCGAGACCAACGCGCGGAACTCCGCCTGGGCGGCGCGGTCGGTGACCGGGTCCCGGGCGGCCGCCACCAGCAGGTCGACCAGGTCGGGATGGCGGGCGAGGGTCGCCTTCTCCCGGGCGACGTGATGGGCGAACCGCAGCATCGACCTGGGGCTCGGTGGGGCCAGCCGCGCCAGCAGCCGCCCGAGCCCGGGGGTGGCGGCCAACCGGACGGGGAGCGGGCAGCGGGTCCCCGGCAACGCCGGCACGCCGAGCAGCACCAGCCGCTCGACCCGCTCGGGGTGCGCCAGCGCGTACCACAGCGCCCACAGCCCGCCCCCCGAGTGGCCGAGCAGGGTCGTGGCGTCCAGCTCGAGGGTGTCGAGGAGCCGGTCCAGCCAGGCGACCGCGGTCTGGCGGTAGCGGCCCGCCGGGGCGTCGACCGGGTCGCTCAGCCCCACCCCGGGCCGGTCCGGGGCGATGGCGTGGACGCCGTCGAGCTCGTGCAGCAACGGCAGCAGGAACCCCGCCGGGTTCGCGGTGCCGTGGAGGAGCACGACCGGCGGCCCGGCGCCCCGCTCCAGCAGGTGGACGCGGTTGCCGGCGTCCAGCTCGACGTGGCGGCTGGACACCGACGCCCCGGCCAGCAGGCGCTCGTACGTCTGGCGGATCTCGGCGGAATGCGGTTGCTGGGTGCGCGTCTGCAGCCGGCCGCTCATCGTCGCCTCCTTGGAGAGCATGCGTCTGCGCGCGACGGTAGGGGCCGGCCGGCGGCCTGGCGTCGGGGAAACCCCCAACATCGGGGCCTGGAGCCGATGGGTGGTTTCCCCAGGTCCGGCTAGAGGAGCCGGTGCTGGTAGGCGTAGGCGGTGGCCGCCGCCCGCGAGGACACCCCGAGCTTGGTGAAGATGTTGCTGACGTGCCGGTCGACCGTCTTCTCGGCCACGAACAGCTGGCTGGCGATGGCGTGGTTGGTGGTGCCGGTGGCCACCAGCCGCAGCACCTGCAGCTCGCGCTCGGTCAGCCCGTGCGCCTTCCAGACGGCCTCCGGGTGGGCGAGAGCCTCCACCCGGGCGAGATCGGGTGCGGCGCCGAGCTGGGCGAACACGGTCCGAGCCGCCTCCAGCTCCATGGCCGCGGCCTCCTCGTCCCCGAGCGCCCGGCAGCCGAGCCCGACCAGCACCCGGACCCGCGCGGCCTCAAAGGGCGCCTCCAGCTCCCGCCAGGCCTGCCAGGCGCCGCGCAGCGCGACCACGGCGGCGCGGGCGTCGCCCTCGGCGAGCAGCACCGCTCCCCGGGCGTGGTCCGCCACGGCCCGCAGGGCCAGGGTGTCGTAGCGCTCGGCGATCCCGGTCAGCTCGTCGGCGGCCTCGCGGGCCGCCTGCAGGTCGCCGGCCGCGAGCATGATCTCGACCTGGGCGGGGAGCAGCTTGCTCCGCCCGAGCCGGTCGGTGGTCTCGGCCACGACCCGGCGGCTCGCCGCCTGGGCCGCGTCGGCCCTTCCCTGGGCCAGGCGGAGCAGCGCCAGTCCCGGCTGCGGCTGGTGGCCCCAGCGGCTGGCCTGCTGGTAGGCGTCCTCCGCCGCCGTGAACTCCCCCAGGACCCGGTGGACCTCCGCCTGCCGGTAGTAGGCCGCGCCGGTGGCGTGGCTGTCGGCGGCGTGGGCCAGCCGCTCGCCCGCCCGCCTGGCCTCCTCGACCGACTCCGGCCAGGCCCCGTGCAGGTGCAGGATCTCGGCGCGATGGACCAGGCACCTGCCGGAGTAGGTGACCATGTCCGGCTGCCTGCCGCACCAGGCCGTCAGCGCCTCGGTCCACTCGCCGGCGCGGCGCCACTCCAGGATCTCCTGGCAGGCGTCGAGCATCGAGCAGTAGACCGTGCCGACCACGACCGGGGAGAGCTCGCCGGCGACCACCGCCACCATGGCCTCGTCGAACGCGGCCATGGCCTCGCTGACCCGGCCCAACCGCACCAGGGCGCGTCCCTGGACGTGCAGCGCGAGCGCGACCAGGTCGGCGTCGCCAGCGCGCCGGCCGATCCCGGCGGCCCGTGCCGCCACCTCCTGCGCGGCCGGGTGGTCCTGCGCCTCGATGTGCCGGATGGCGAGCGGCAGCAGCAGGTAGCCGCGCTCGGGGCAGTCCGGCGGCTCGTGCTCGAGGAGCCGGTTGGCCCGGGCGAACCAGCCGCCGGCCTGGGCCAGCTCTCCCCGGCTCCCCAGGTGGAACGCCAGCCAGAACGCGCACCGCGCGGCCTGCCGGGGCTGGCCGGCGTCGGCATGCAGCTGCTGGGCGCGCCGCAGCGCCCGCAGGCAGTCATCGACCCGGCCGAGCAGGTAGGCCGCGGTCCCCAGCAGCTCCAGATCCTCCACCGCCAGCGGGGAGGACTGGTCGGCCAGCGACAGCGCGGCGTAGGCATCGCCCCACGCGAGCCGCCCGGCGGCCTCGCGGCCTCGCACCAGCTCACCGTCCCCGCCCACCGTGCTCGCCTCCTGGCTGGCGTCGGTTCTCACCGCGTAGCGTAGCGAGCGTCGATCCGCGCCGTGCCGGTGGTCCCGGCCACCCTGGCGTTGGCCCACAGCTCGACCCCGGCCACGCGTTCGGGGGACCGGCCGAGCAGGTCACCGAGGAACCCGGCCATGGTTCGGCGGTTCGGCATCGGGCCGAGGACCACCGAACGGACGCGCCACCTGGCGAAGTCCCGCGCGATCGCCTGGCGCAGGGCCGCGGTGAGCTCGGGGGGCCGCCCGCCCCGCTGGATCCCGAGGAGGGCGAGCGAGGTGGAACTCGGCGGCGCCTCGCGGACCGCGGCACCGTCCGGGCCCTGGGCGACGAAGTAGCCGCCGGGCATCTTGAACCACATGCCGGCCTCGGTCTGCCACAGCATCGCCCGGTTGGCCCGGCCCTTCTGGGGGAACGGGAGCACGAGCGCGACCTCGTCCCGCGGGAGCGCCGTCTCCGCGGACGTGGTGAAGAACCGTGGCGTGGCCATCACCGGGATGGACCGCAGGGGCGCCACCGGCGCCAGGGAGGCGAGGACCGCCAGGGTGGTGGCGACGGCCAGCGCCCGCCGCCACCGGCCCCCGCCCCACCAGAGGGCGTCCAGCGCGACCGCCACCAGCAACCCCGCGAACAGGGCGGTGAAGAGGGCGAAGCGGGCCGGCACGATGTTCCGCAGCAGCGGCAGCGACTCGAAGGCGGACCAGGGCAGCGGCATGGGGGTGGCATGGCCGCCGACGCGCAGCCGTTCCCCGAGCGAGAGGGCCATGCAGACCAGCAGCATGACGGCGCCGATCCCTGCGACCGGGCTCCGGTGCACGACCAGGAGCACGACCACGACCAGCAGGAGCGGGATCCCGAGGTAGGCCTCCTTGCTGCCGGCGAACCGGTCGCCGCTGCGGATGGCGGCGTCGGGGGCGACGGCCGACAGCCGGCTCGGCGTCACCACGGCCAGCAGGTCGCTGGAGCCGCGCACCTCCTCGGTGATGTCGCCATGGACGCGGCCCTGGCCGGCAACCTGCTCCTTCAGGGGCACGGCGACGAGCGCCCCGAAGGTCACCAGGCCCACGGCGAACGCGACCGCGGCATAGCGCACGCGGCGCATGGGCAACGGCGCCTGCATCGCCACCAGGGCCACCAGCAGCAGCCCGCCCACCAGCAGCGCCCCGGCGAACAACTCGACGCTGATCAGCACCTGCGCCGCGGCGGCCACGCCGAGGGCCACACCCAGCCAGACCGGCGACCGGTCCTGGCGGACCACGATCTCGTCGACCAGGATCAGCAGCCACGGCAGCAGGAAGATCAGCAGCAGGTTGAGGTGGTGCGAGTGGCCGACCATCGCCGGCGAGAAGCCGTACACCAGCCCGCCGACCGCCGCCGCGGCATGGTTGGGGACATAGCGGCGGATCGCCAGATAGGCGCTCCATGCCGACAGCCCGTAGCCGAGGGTGACCAGCAGGTTGAAGCTCAGCACGGGCCCGAAGGCCAGGGTGACGGGGGACAGCAGCAGGCCCGGCAGCGGCACCCAGGTGTTCCACATCAGGTTGATGCCGTCCGGGTAGTTGAGGTAGTCGCTGAACAGCGGTGAGATGTGGCGGCCGATGGCGAACGGCGTCCAGCGCAGCGACCAGATGAAGATCCCGGGGTCGCCGACGCCTCCGCCGAGCGTCCGGGTCGTCGGCGACAGCCAGATGGGACCGAGGAGCAGCACCGCCAGGCCAAGGAAGGCCAGCAGCATGAGCAGCTGGGTCTGCCCGGCTCGGAGCCGATCGACCAGGCCGTTCATCACCTGCTCAATCTAGCCGGAACTTGGACAATGTGGGTTGTTCTGCTTGGGGGTGGCTGTTAGGCTTTTTCGCGAACCAGCGGAGCGAATCGGCCGAGGTCGATGCCGCCCGTATTCTCGGACGGAGGGGGGTCGAGCTGGCTACCTGTATCGAACTGCCACCAGCCGCCGGAGCTTGACGAGCAGTCAGGAGCTGACATGACCCTGGACTTCAGGACCGAGACCACCAAGATCCCGCAGACGACCGGCGCCTTCTCGACGAACGAGAGCAAGCCCTTCGGGAAGAGGGTCCGGATCGCCGAGGTCGCGCTCAAGTCGTTCAAGCTCGACTACGTCGGCGGCGCCCGCACCGGCGACGTCGTGCAGGTGACGGCCCGGCTCCAGAGCATCGGGGACGAAGACGTCGAGTACAACCTGACCACGAACTACAGCGGCGGCACCTACACCGGTGAGGTCACGGTGCTGGTGATCGCCGACGTCGAGGAGCGGGGCGGCCCGATCCGCTGACCCCGGCAGCGCTGCGACCGCCGGTCGAGGACGGCGACGCGCCCGCGGGACAGCTCCAGCCGCGCGGCGCGTCGCCCGTCGCGTCATTTCCGGCGATCCGTCCCGGTTACGCCTGCGCCCTGTTCAGGGGTTGCCCGTTTCTGCCGACCCAAGCGAATACAGGGTGAGTCGACGGGGAGGGCGTGATGACCGAGACGGTGATTGCCGGACCGGGCCTGCAGTTGATGGACGGCGACCATGTGTGCGTGTTCTGCCGCGGCGGCGAACGCGACGAGCTGCTGGTCCCGTTCCTCACCGATGGGCTGTCGGCGGGCGACCGCTGCCTGGCGGTGGTGGACACCAGCGAGCCCGAGGAGCTGCTGGACGCCCTCGACAGCGGCGGGGCCGCCGCCCAACGGGCCGACCAGCTCACCGTGCTCGCCTCCCGCGACGTGTACATGACCGACCGTGGCTTCGACATGGACGGGATGCTGGACTTCTATGGGTCCGAGCTGCAGGGCGTCGCCACCGGCCGGTCGGGCTACGACTGCATCCGCACGGCCGGGGAGATGACCTGGGCGCTGCGTGACATCCCCGGGGTGGAGGACCTGCTCGCCTACGAGGCGAGGGTCAACCAGGTGCTGGCCGCCAATCCCGACGCCTCGGCGATCAGCCTGTGCCTGTACGACGTGGAGCGCTTCGACGCCGAGCTGATCGTGGGGGTACTGCGCACCCATCCCAAGGCGGTCATCGCCGGGACGGTCGTCGCCAACCCCTTCTACATCCAGCCGGAGGAGTTCCTGCGCCAGCGGGACAACTGACGCTCACGTGAACGACGAGCTCCAGCGCCTCCGCGCCCAGCTGTCCAGCCTGCAGAGCCTGCTGACGCTGTCCAAGCTGATGGGCGACAGCGGCGACCAGCAGCGGGTCGCCCAGCTGGCGGGCACCGCC
Source organism: Actinomycetota bacterium (assembly GCA_035550755.1). Taxonomy (GTDB): domain Bacteria; phylum Actinomycetota; class CALGFH01; order CALGFH01; family CALGFH01; genus CALGFH01. Next base: position 11,727 of record DASZON010000008.1, read on the forward strand.
GTCCCCTCGCTGGCGCGCTGCCAGCTGGTCGGCGTCGAGCTGGCCGGCGCCGGTTGGGGGCTGGTCGGGCCGGCCGGCGCGTCCGGCGCCGCGCTGGGCGAGGTCGCCGGCGTGCTCCAGCGGCTCGGCCGCCAGGGCGGGGCGGTCGCCGCGCCGGCGATGGCGCCGGGCTGGGTCTGGGCCTACCCGATGCAGAGCGCCGCCGGCCACGTCGGCTTCCTGGTGGTGGCCGCGGCGGCCGAGCCGCCGGCCGAGGAGCGGTTCGTGCTGCAGTCGCTCGCCCAGCAGACCGGCGTGGCGTTGCTGAACGCGCGGCTGCAGGCCGACGAGCGGGCGGCGGCCGTGGCGGCGCTGGAGGCCAAGCGGGAGGCCGACCGGGCGAACACGGCCAAGAGCGAGTTCCTGTCCCGCATGAGCCACGAGCTGCGCACCCCGCTCAACGCGATCCTCGGGTTCGGGCAACTGCTCCAGCTCGACGACCTGGCCGAGGAGCAGGCCGAGGGCGTCGACCACATCGTGCGGGCCGGCCAGCATCTGCTCGGCCTCATCAACGAGGTGCTGGACCTCGCCCGCATCGAGAGCGGCCACGTGGCGTTGTCGCCGGAGCCGGTCGGCGTCTACGAGGTCATCAAGGACACCGTCGACCTCATCGGGCCCCTGGCCGCCGAGCGTGCGCTGCGCATCGACGCGCCCTCCCCACCGGACTGCACCTGGACCGTCCATGCCGACCGCCAGCGGCTCAAGCAGATCCTGCTGAACCTGGGCTCCAACGCCGTCAAGTACAACCACCACGGCGGCAGCATCCGCCTCACCTGTCACGCCGGCGACGACGACCGCGTCCGCATCGCGGTCACCGACACCGGTCCGGGCATCCCCGCCGACAAGCTGCCCCGGCTGTTCAGGCAGTTCGACCGCCTCGGCGCCGAGCACTCGGCGATCCAGGGCACCGGCATGGGCCTGGTGCTGGCCAAGCGGCTGGCGGAGGCGATGGGCGGCGCCCTCACCGTCGCCAGCACCGAGGGCCAGGGAACCACCTTCACCCTCGAGCTCTCCCTGGCCATGGAGCCCGCCTGACACGGCGCGCTGTGGTCGTTCTGTTTGAAGATCGCGACTCGGTCGAGGCCGTCCCGCAGTTGGCGCGATGCCTGGCCGCGGCCGTGCCGTGACCGGCCCGGACCACGCTGTTGCCTGGGCCACAAGTGGTCGTGGAATCCAAGGGGGAGGTACCCATGCGACCCGTCAGGATCATCAGCGCCGTCGTCTTCGCCGCCGCGCTCGCCGTCACCGGCTGCAGCGCCCACTCCGCCGCCGTCCATCGCTCCGTCGCAACTCCAGTGGACCCGAACGTGGGCGAGCCTGGCGTTCCCGTCGACCCGATTGACAACCCGCGTCCGAAGCCGCCACCGACGCCGGACGACCCGGCCGCCCCGCACTTCGCCACCCCCCAGGCCTCGATGCGGTACCTGGCCGCCGCCTACAACCACAACGACCTGGCATCGCTGATGCACGTGACCACCCCGACGGCGCGCACCGCGCTGCAGGCCATGCGGCGCAACGCCCCCAACCTGCAGCTGGTCAGCTGCACCACCAACGCCGCCCGGGGCGACTACACCTGCGCCTTCACCCACGACTTCCCGACCGCCTCCCAGCGCAGCGGCCACGGCCACGCGCACTTCACCGTCGCCCCCGCCACCCGGCCGGGCTGGTACATGACCGTCCTGGAAGACTGCGACTGAGCCGGCGCTCGGTCACGGCTCAGCGCACCGCGTCGTAGCGGACCCCGAGCTGGCGGCTGACCTCGTCCAGCGCCCGCAGCCCGGTGGCCACGTCGGCCGCCGGGCGCAGGGGCGACTCCAGCTCCCCGGCCGTCACCCGCGACGCCACCTCCAGGGCGGAGTGGTACAGGGCGCCGTGGCCGATCGGGTCGGGCTCGGCCCAGGCCACCGTCCGGCCGCCGTCGGCGGAGGTGAGGAGCACGTCGCCGGGCATGAAGAACGGGCCGGGCAGCGTCAGGGTCGCCGCCGTGCCCGCGATCACCGCCGCGGTCGGGGTCCGGGCGAGCAGGGTCGTGTGGAGCACGCTGCGGGCGCCGCCGCCATGGGTCAGGACCATCGCCGCCTGGCCGTTGACGCCACCGGGGGTCATCTCGCCGCTGGCGTACACGTCCTCGGCCGGGCCCAGCGTCCAGGTCGCCAGCGCGGTCAGGTAGGAGCCGAGGTCGAGCAGGGACCCGCCCGCCATCGCCGGGTCGAGGATCCGGTGGGGCGGGTCGAACCGCTCGCCGTGGTCGGCCAGGACCGTCCGGACGTCGCCGAGCAGCCCCTGCTCCAGCACCTGGCGGACGACGTCGAGGCGCGGCAGGAACAGCGTCCACATCGCCTCCATGCAGAACACGCCGGCGGCCGCCGCGGCCGCCGCCACCTCCTCGGCCTGGGCGGCGTCCAGGCCCAGGGGCTTCTCCACCAGCACGTGCCTGCCGGCGTCGATGGCCAGCAGGGCGTTCGCGTGGTGGGCCTGGTGCGGCGTGGCCACGTAGACGACGTCGACGGCGGGGTCGGCGACCAGCGCCTCGGGCGACCCGTGGGCGGTCATGGCCCCCGCCGCGGCGGCGAACCGTTCCGCGGAGGCCTGGGTGCGGGAGCCGACGGCGACGACCTGCTGGGTCGTGGAGCGCCGCAGGGCGCGGACGAACCGTTCGGCGATCCATCCCGTGCCCAGGACCCCCCAGCGCAGCGCGGGCACGTCCAGGGGGTCGGGCCGGCGCGGGGCCGGCAGCGTGGCGGGGAACCCCGTCGCTGTCATCGGGATGGAGTATGACGGATACCGTAGCGCAGCACCCCGACCCGCGAGGACGTGAGGAGCGGCACCGTGACAAGCAGCGACGGGACAGCCAGGACGCAGGGAGACGGCCAGTACGCCGAGGTCAACGGCCTCAACCTCTACTTCGAGACCCACGGGGCCGGGCAGCCGATGGTCCTGCTGCACGGCGGGCTGGGGTCGGGTGAGATGTTCGGCCCGACCCTGGCCACCCTGGCCGAACGCCACCAGGTGGTCGTCCCCGACCTGCAGGGCCACGGCCGCACCGCCGACATCGACCGCCCGATCGATCCGCGCCTCATGGCCGACGACATCGCGGCGCTCATCGACCACCTCGGGCTGGACCGGCCGGACGTGGTGGGCTTCTCCCTGGGCGGCTGGGTGGCGTTGCACACCGCGGCGAAGTACCCGGCCAAGGTCGGCCGGCTGGTGATGGCGTCGGCCAACACCCGCCCCGACGCGATCTATCCGGAGATGCGCGCCCAGCAGGGCCAGGTGAACGCGGCCGCGGCCGAGTTCATGACCGACACCCCGATGTACCAGCTCTACCAGCGGGTCGCGCCCCGCCCCGAGGACTTCCCCCGGCTGCTGGACAAGATCGGCGAGGCGATGGCCAGGGACTTCGACTTCACCGAGGAGGTCCGAGGGCTCCAGGTGCCGACGCTGGTCGTTGCCGCCGACGCCGACATGGCCCCCCCGAGCCACTACGTCGAGGTCTTCGAGCTGCTCGACGGCGGCCTTCGCGACGGCGGCTGGACGGGCGAGGGCCGGCCCAAGGGCGGTCACGCGCTCGCCATCCTGCCCGGCCTCACCCACTACGACCTGGACGAGTCCCCGCTGTTCGCGACGGTCACCCTCGCCTTCCTCGACGAGCCCGAAGGAACGTCGCCGTTCAACCCTCGCTGAACAGGGCGAACGCGAGCATCCCGGTGGAGGTGAAGTCGATCGCCGGTTCGACGCTCGGCCAGGCGCGGACGTCGTCGAGGTAGCGGGCGTCGGCGCGGTCGAAGCGGGCGAACCGGTTGCGGCCGTCCACCGGGCAGGCGCGGGCGCCGTCGGGGATGCCGATGTCCTCGAAGTTCTCGGCGCCGTTGGGGCCGTTGACCACGGCGCCGACGACGACGTGGCGGCCGCCGGTGAGGCTCCCGGCCAGGTTGGCGACCTGGTGCTGGGGGCAGTGGGGGAACACGGTGCCTTCGCCGATCACGAAGCTGGTGCCCCAGGCGTTGGCGCCGAGGGCCCAGTTGCGCTGGGCGGTCCCGAAGGCGTCATAGCTGCGGTCCCCGGTCAGCCGGCGGTAGATCCGGGCGGTGGCCGCGAACCCGAAGGTGCGGGTGGCGGCGTCGAACTCGGTGACGTCCACCGCCGAGCCGAAGGGCTCCTCCCGCGCCGGACCGGCGCCGGAGGCGAGCTGGCGCCGCAGGTCGGCGAGGAGCTCGCCGGCGGACACCTCGAACCCGGCGCCCGAGCGGCTGCGCCGGAGCGCCCGGACCAGGTCGGCGTGGGCCAGGGCGCTGGTGTCGTAGAGGTTGAGGGCGTCGCGGTCGCCGCTGCGCAGGTACGCCCGGGCCCAGTGGGTGGCGGCCCGCAGCCAGCCGGCCGCCCGCCGGTCGTGGAGTCGCCGGGCGGCGAGCGCCAGCTCGACGGCGCCGAACTCCATGTCGTCCTGCCAGGAGTCCTCGGGATAGTAGGCGTGGGGGAAGGCGGTCACGAGCTCGCCGACGTTGCTGGTCCTGGCCATGGCGAAGACCGAGGCGGCGGCCCGCAGCAGCGCCCGGGCCCGCGGCCGGTCGGCGGCGGCCTCCACCTGGGCGCCGAGGGCGAAGGCGGCGGCCACCCGCCCGGCCAGGTTCGGGCTGATCCGCGCCCCCGGCGCGGCGGCCCGGAACACCGGGCGGTACTTGATGAAGTACTCGGCGTCCCCCGGCCGCACCGCCAGCGCGTCGTCGGCCTCGGGCAGCCGCCACACGTCGTGGTCGCCGACGAACCCGAACCGCTCGCTCCCGGTGCCGAGCCCGACCTGGGCGTAGAGGACCCGGTGGCGCTCGTCCCACACCTTGTCCAGCCACCGCAGGCCGTGGCGGGTCTCGGCCGCCAGGGCCCGGTCGTCGCGGCCGAGGTTGCGTCTGACCAGCAGCATCTCGGCGGTCGAGTAGGCGGTGGCGTGGGTGAACTTCACGAAGTCCCCGGCGTCGAACCAGCCGCCCTCGACGTCCACCGGGCCGCCGACCGGCCGCAGCGGCGCCGCCGGCACGTCGCCGCCGTCGCCCTCGAACACCGGGGTGGCGTAGACGGTGGCGTGACGGTCGGTCAGGTGGGAGGGCCTGCGGTCGAGCCGCGCCGGGACGCTGGCGCCGTCGCGCTGGACCTGGAAGAAGCGGACGGTGTCGTCGACCAGTCGCCGGAACAGGGCGTCGCGGGTCGCGACCCGGAAGCTCGGCGAGGCGGCGGCCAGGCCGGCGACCACGATCCGGTAGGTGCCGGGGCGGCGCAGGCTGCTGAAGTCGATCGGGTGGACCGCCCGGTAGCGGCGGTTCCAGCCACCGGACAGGCGGCCGGCATGCCCGCTGAGGACGGTGCGGCCGTGGGCGTCCACGACCGCGAACCGGGCCGCGGCGGCCGGCGCCTCGGCCAGCAGGAACGCCCGCTTGGACTCGCCGGTCGCGTAGCCGACCTGGTCGACCCGGACGACCCCACGGATGGTCCCGGCAGCGGCCCCGGCGGCCGGCGACCCGGCCACCAGGCCGGCCGCGGCCAGGGCCACGACGACCAGCGCCGCCCGGGCGGCGCGGAGAGCGGAGCGCGTCCGGAAGCCCATGCCGCCTCCCATGATTAGGAAACCTTCCTAATTAGCTGGTGGGGGGACGCTACTCCGGACACCGGGGGGCGTCAATGCCACCACGGCCACGTCGACCGGGGGCCGGCCGAGGTCAGTCGGGCGCGTGGCGGCTGCGGAGCCAGCCGCCCTGGACAGCCAGGGCGATGGCCAGCAGGGAGGCGGCGTTGGGGACGGCCGCCGCCTGGGCGCGCGGGGACGGGCTCCCGGCGGCGCCCTGGAGGACCAGGACCGGCACCAGCAGGGACGCCAGGGCGACCAGCGGGCCGGTGGCGAACCAGCGCAGCAGGTATAGCGGCCCGGCGAGCTCACCCATGGCCGAGGCGGTCAGGAACTGGTCGATCCCGAGGCGCCCACGCTGCCCGGCGATGGCGGCGCTCCACACCAGCGCGGCCGCGACCGGGAGGCAGGCCGCGGCCGCCATCCCCAGGGCCGCGGCCGGCAGCAGCCCGGCCAGGGCCAGCGCGACCGCCACGGCCAGCCCGATGCCGGCGAGGACGAGGATGGGGGTGACGGTGTGGAGCAGGACGAGGTCCCCCCAGCGCCACGGCAGCTGGCGGCTGGCGTCGGGCTGGTCGGCCTCGCCCCGCAGCGGCTCGACCAGCCGGGCCGCCCCCAGGTAGGCGGCCACGACCGCCCCGGCGGCCAGCAGCCGCCGGCCGGGGACGAGGGCGACGGCCAGCGCCCCGCTGCCACACAGCACCAGCGCCCAGCCGACCCGGCCGGGGGCACGCAGCAGGCTGAGCGCGTCCCGCCAGGGCAGGGCCAGCCAGCGCCGTCGCGGGTGGCGCAGCCCCAGCCGCCGCACGCCGACGAGGCCCCGCACGGCCTGGTGCCGTAGCAGCGCGGCGCCGCGGGCGTCGGCCATGAACAGGCTCGCCCCCAGCCCAGCCCGGGTGCCGGCCCGGCGCTCCAGCTCCTCCAGGGTCACCCGGGCGGCGGTCCGCCAGGCGGCGACCACCGCGGCCAGGGTCACGGCGGCCAGCAGGGCCGCCTGGAGCGGCCAGCCGGGGTCGCGGCCCCCGGCCGCCGCCACCAGCGGCCCGGCCGCCCAGCCCCACGGCCCCGACCACGGGTCGGCCCCGGCCGCGACGGCGCCGCCGAGCCACGCGGCCGCGGCCGCTGCCAGCACCAGCGGGCTGGCCAGCAGCACCGCCCGGGCGGTCCCCGGCGACGACTCGACCAGCCAGCCGAGGGCGGCCGCGAGCACGCCGAAGGCCGCCAGCCCGCCCAGCGCCGCCGCCAGCAGCGGCCAGGCGGGCACGGCGAGCTCGGCCTCCAGCAGCACGAACGCGGCCAGCCCGAGCGCCGCCCCGGCGGCCGCGCCCGCCAGCAGCCCGCGGCCGAGGCGGGCCCGGACGAGCTCGGCCCGGGGCAGCGGCGAGCTCAGCAGCCACTGCACCTCGGCGGCGGTGAACACCACCGGGCCCTGCCAGGTGGCGAAACGCAGCGTCGCCAGCAGCGCCAGCAGCAGGGCGACGGTGGCGATGCGGGCCAGCCCGCCGCCGGCCAGCCACAGCGCCGGCCCGCCCCCGGCCGGGCCCTGGCGCAGCGCCTGGTACCCGGTCCAGCCGGCGATCGCGGTGTACAGCCCGACCGTGTAGAGGGCGGTGAACCGGTCCGAGCGCTGCTGGGATGACCGGTGCGCCCGCCGCCGCTGGCGCAGGAACCCGAGCGTCGCCGCCGAGGCCTGGGTCACCGCAGGCCCAGGCGGCCGGCCTCGGGCCCGCCGACCACCGCCGCATACGCCCCCTGCTCGACCGCCCGGCCGTCGTGCAGCACCACCGCGCGGTCGGCCAGGCCGGCGGCGAAGGCGAGCTGGTGGGTGGAGAGCAGGATCGCCGCCCCGTCCTGCTTGGCCGCCACCAGGATCCGGTGCAGCGCCTGCTGGGACGGCGGGTCGAGCCCGACCACCGGCTCGTCCAGCAGCAGCAGCTGGAACGGCCGGACCAGCGCGCAGGCCAGCTGGGCCTTCTGGCGCATCCCCCGTGACAGCTGCCCCGGCAGGAAGTCGGCCCTGGAGGTCAGCTCGAACAGCTCCAGCAGCTGGGCCACGCGATCGTCGAGCCCGTCCCCGATCCCGTGGGCGAGCCCGACCAGCTCCAGGTGCTCGCGCACGGTCAGGTCGGGGTACAGCAGCGGATTGTCGGGCACGAACGAGAGCGCCGCCCGCGACCGTTCCTGGCTGAGGTCGCCGCCGGCCACCGTCACCTGGCCGTCGGTGGGCTCGAGCAGGCCCGCGACCAGCCGCAGGGTGGTCGTCTTGCCCGAGCCGTTGTGGCCGATCAGGGCGACGCACTCGCCGGGCCGCACCTCCAGGTCGAGGAGGTCGAGCGCGATCAGCTCGCCGTAGGTCTTGCGGAGCCCGCGTAGCTCCAGCACCGGTTGCGTGGCCATGGCCCAACTCTAGTGCCTCCTGCCGCCGCAGGAGCGCAGCCCGGTGGCTGCGGGGCCGCCGCCGTCAGCTTCGGGCCCGGCGGGCCAGGGCGGCGAGCTCGCGGTTGAAGCGGTCGGGGTCCTCCAGGAAGGTGGTGTGGCCGACGCCGTCGTACCAGGAGGGCTCGGCGACCGGGCAGGTGGCCAGGATGTGCTCGGCCATCGCCGGCAGCACGACCGTGTCCGCCCGGCCCTGGGTGACCAGCAGCGGAACCTCGAGGGTGCGCAGGACGTCGTCGCCGTCGATCTCCCGGGCGGCGAGGCTGGCACGGATCCGGGCCGGCACGGTCATGCTGGAGCACAGCAGGGTCTCGACCTCGTCGGGCGGGAGCGGCCGGGCCGGGAACGCCTGGACCAGGGCACGCATCCCCCAGATGTTGGTCGGCAGGTCGTCGGCGGTGGCGTCGGCGAAGTGGTCGAGGAAGCCCGGGCCGATCAGCGTGCCGAAGGCCGCCTCGCCAAGGCTGGTGGCCGCGGCGACGAAGTCGATGGCGCCGATCCGGTCCTGGCCGTGCGCGCGCAGGTAGTCGCAGATGACGAAGCCGCCGTAGGACCACCCGACCAGCACCGGCCGGTCCAGGCCGAGCTCGCCGATGACCGCGGCCAGGTCGTCGGCCCAGAGCCGGCCGTCGGTGTAGTGCTCGGGTCCGGGGGGCGCCTCCGACATCCCGTGGCCGCGGAGGTCGTAGGCGACCAGCCGGAACTCCTCGGCCAGCGCGGACTCGTACTGCCTGGCCCAGCAGAGGTGGCTCTGCGACCACCCGTGGATGAGCAGCAGCGGCGGCCCATCGGGCCGGCCCCACTCGCGGACGTGCAGCCGCAGGCCGCCGCCGCCCCGCACCGTGTGGATCCTCCTGGTCTGCGCGACCGTGGTCATCTCCCGCCTCCTCGTGTCGGTGGTGGCGACCGGATCGTCGCCGTGGAGGAGGCCGGGCCGCATCCGCAGGGCGGTCATATCCTCGGCCGCCGGGCTACCTGTCCTCCCGCCGGGGGATGCGTACGTGCGCCTTCCGCCCCGGGGCCCGGCGGCGCGATACTGCCCGGATGGAGGCTCCCACGGGCGAGCTGCTCGTCGGACGCGAACGCGAGCTGGGGGAGCTCGAGCGGGCCCTGGAGGCGGCGCGGGCGGGCTCGGGCACGACCGCGCTCGTCTCCGGCGAGGCGGGCATCGGCAAGACCCGGCTCGCGTCCGCGCTGGCGGCGCGCGCCCGCGACGCCGGGTTCGAGGTGCTGCTCGGACGGTCGATCGACCTCGTCGGCACCGAGCTGCCGTACCAGCCGTTCCTGGAGGCCCTGGGGCCGCTGGGCCCGCTCCGGCAGGGCGATCCGGGGGCGGCGGGATCGCAGCTGCGGGTGTTCCAGGAGACGCTCGCCCTGCTCGGCAGGCGCGCGACCATGGCGCCGGTGCTGCTGGTGCTCGAGGACGTCCACTGGGCCGACACCTCCACCCTCGACCTGGTCGTCTTCCTCGCCCACAACCTCCAGGACCGGCGGGCCCTGCTGCTCGCCACCGCCCGCGCCGACGAGCCGTCCTCGGCCGACCGGGTGCGCCGGCTCGCCGACGGCCTCCGGCGCTCCGGCTCGGCACGCCTGGTCGAGCTCGGCCCGCTCGACCGCGAGGCGGTGGCGGCGCTGCTGGCGGCCCGCGCCGGCGTCCCGCCACCGGCGGCGCTGACCGAGGCGATCCTGGCCCGCTCCGAGGGCAACCCCTTCTTCGCCGAGGAGCTCCTGGCCGCCGCCGGCGACCGTGGCGGTGAGCTCCCTCGCGGCCTCCGGGACCTGCTGCTGCAACGGGTGGCCCGGCTCGGTCCGGCCACCCAGGGGCTGCTGCGCGTGGCCGCGGCGGCCGGGCGCGACGCCGGCTACCCGCTGCTCCGCGACCTGGCGGGGCTGCCCGAGCCCGACCTGCGCGCGTCGCTGCGCGAGGCGGTCACCCACGGCGTCCTCGTCGCCGACCAGGCGACCGGCCGCTTCCGGTTCCGCCACGCCCTGCTGGCCGAGGCGGTCTACTCGACCATCCTGCCCGGCGAGCGCGAGGAGCTCCACGGGCGGCTCGCCCAGGAGCTCGCCCGGAGCGCGGACGCGGCCCCGGCCGAGCTCGCCCCCCACTGGGCGGCGGCGGGTCGCAGCGTCGAGGCGCTGGCCGCCTCGGTGGACGCGGCGCGCCAGGCGGAGGCCGTTTTCGGCCTGGCCGAGGCCCTGGCGCACCTGGAGCGGGCGCTCGGGTTGTGGCCGGCCGTGCCCGACGCGGCCGAGCTGGTGCGGCTCGACCTCGCCGGGCTCTGCTCCTGGGCGGCCGAGCTGGCCACCGAGACGGGTGCGGCGCCGCGCGCGGTCGAGCTCGGACGGCGGGCGATCGAGCTGGCCGGCGAGGGCGACCCGCGACGGGCGGCGGTCCTCCAGGGGCGGCTCGGCCGCTACCTGCACGCCAGCGGGCGGGGCGACGCCGCCCTGCCCGCGTTCGAGCGGGCCGTCGAGCTGGTGCCGGAGGAGCCGCCGTCGCCGGAGCGCGCCCAGGCCCTGGCCGTGCTCGGGACCGGGCTGAGCCTGGCCTGGCGCTTCGACGAGTCGCTGGCGGTCTGTGAGCGGGCGCTCGCGGTCACCCGCCGGGTCGGCGCGCGCTCGGCCGAGCAGCGGGCGCTGTCGGTGCTCGGCAGCGACCTCGCCTACCTCGGGCACGGCGCCGAGGGGCTGGAGCGGCTGTGGCAGGTCCAGCGGGTCGCCGAGGAGCATGCCGACCCCCTCATGCTGGAGCGGGCCTACGTCGCCATCACCGACGTGCTGGCGATGCTGGGCCGGCCGAGGGAGTCGGCACGGCTGGCCGAGACGGCGCTGGAGGCGCTCCGCCCCTACGGGCGCGACCACAGCACGCTGGTCGCCAACCGGGTCGAGGCGCTGGTCGCCAGCGGCCAGTGGGACGAGGCCGACCGCCTCAGCGCCGCCGCCCTGCGCGCCGTCAGCGCCAACTACCCCCACCAGTCGCTCATCACCCGCGCCGAGCTCGAGATCGGCCGGGGCGACTTCGACCGGGCGCGGGCGCACATCGAGGCCGCCGCCCCCACCGTGCACCAGGACCCGGCCGTGGCCACCTTCGCCGCCTTCGTGGCCGAGCTGGCCCTCTGGGAGCGCCGCTGGACCGACGCCGAGGCGGCAATTCGCGACGGCCTGGCCCGGGCGCGGACCCGCCACATGGCCCAGCTCCGCGTCTGGCTGTGCGCCAAGGGGCTGCGGGCCCAGGCCGAGCTGGCCGCGCTCGCGCGGGCCCGCCGGGACGACGACGCCGTCGGCGAGCGGCTGGCCCGGGCCCGCAACCTGCTCGCCTCCGCCCGCCGGGCCGCCGCCCAGGCCGCGGCCGTCACCCCGAACGCGGCCGGCTGGCGCGCCCTGGCCGAGGCCGAGCACCAGCGGGCCCTCGGCCCGGCCCGGCCCGAGCGCTGGTCGGAGGCCGCCGCCACCTGGGAGCGGCTCGAGCGCCCGCCGCTGGCCGCCTACTGCCGCTGGCGCGAGGCCGAGGCCCTGGTCGCCGCCGGCGCCTCCCGCGCCGTGGCGAGCGGGCCGCTCCACCAGGCCCACGCCGTCGCCGCCCGGATCGGCGCCGCGCCCCTGGCCGAGCAGCTCGACCTGCTCGCCCAGCGGGCGCGGCTGGAGCTGGCGCCGCCGGTCCGGGCATCACCCGACGGCGGGCACGGCCTGGAGGCGCTCGGCCTCACCGTGCGCGAGGCCGAGGTCCTCACCCTCGTCGCCCGCGGCTACACCAACCGCGAGATCGCGGAGAGCCTGGTCATCAGCGTCAGGACGGCCGGTCTCCACGTCTCGCGCATCCTGCGCAAGCTCGACGCCCCCAACCGTCTCGAAGCGGCCGCCATCGCCCACCGCCTCGCCGCCCCGCCGGCCGGGAAGCCCTAGGCGGTCCGGGAGCCGCCAGGCGTCAGGGGCGTGGTGTAGCAGACCGCGGTGCCGTCCAGGACGACGGTCCCGTCCTGGCGGGAGACGGTGGTGTGCAGCCGGGTGATCGGCTTGTCCTCGCGGACCTCGAGGACCTCGACGGCGCCGGTGATCTCGTCGCCGGGCCGCACGGGGGCCAGGAACCGCCACTCGACCTGGAGGAAGACCGTGCCCGGGCCGGGGAGCCGCTCGGCGACCACGGCGTTGAGGATGGCGCTGGTCACGCCGCCCTGGACGATGATCTCGCCGAAGCGGGAGGCCCTGGCGGCGTCCTCGTCGTAGTGCAGCGGGTTGCGGTCGCCGCTGATCCTGGTGAAGAGCTCGATGTCGGCCGCCTCGACCCGCCGCGAGAGCTCGGCCCGGTCGCCGGGCCGGGGCGCGCCCTTCGGCCAGCTCGTCATGGATGCACCTCCGTCACGGATGGTCACCGGCGGCGGCGACCGATGGGCGCCGGAACCGGCGTCGCGCGCGCTCGACCGCCGGCCGGCGCTCGCAGCCCTCCAGATGATCGTTCACCAGGCCCATGGCCTGCATGAAGGCATAGACGGTGGTCGGGCCCACGAACGACCAGCCACGGCGCCGCAGGTCCCTGCTCAGCGCCCTGGACTCCGCGCTCTGGCCGAGCTGCAGCAGGGTGGCGTGGTCGAGCCGCGGGGGCCGGGCCTGGGGGCCCGGCTCGAACCCCCAGACGTAGGCGGCCAGGCTGCCGAACTCGGCGGCCAGCTCGGCGTAGCGGCGGGCGTTGTCGATGGTCGCCTCGATCTTGGCCCGGTTGCGGACGATGCCGGCGTCGGCCAGCAGCCGGTCGACGTCCGGGGGCCCGAAGCGGGCCACGGCCGCCGGGTCGAAGTCCGAGAACACCTGGCGGAACCGCTCCCGCTTGCGCAGGATGGTGAGCCAGCTGAGCCCGGCCTGGAACCCCTCGAGGGAGAGCTTCTCGAACAGCCGCCGGTCGTCGGCGACCGGCCGGCCCCACTCCTGATCGTGGTAGCGCCGGTACAGCGGGTCGCCAGCCCCCCACCAGCAGCGGGCGACGCCGTCGTCGCCGACCGTGATCCCCTCCACCGGCCCGCCCATCACCGGAGCCACAGGGAGACCTGGGTGGGCTGCATCGTCTGCTCGGTGACGGTCAGGAGCTCGGCCGACAGGGTGTCGAGGTCGGTCTGCTCGCGGAGGCGGGCGCTGAAGGCCTCGACCGTCCGGGTGGTGTCGACGTGGCGGCGGTTGAAGCGCCGGTCCACCAGGGCCTGGACCTGGCGGCGGAGGGGCTGGAAGGCGGCTGCGGCGGCGAGGGTGGCGGCGGCCACGGCCAGGCTGGAGTTGCGGCCCAGGAGCCGGCCGAGACCGAGGGCGACCGCGGCGTAGCCGCCGGCGAGGAGGAGGGTGAGCAGCCCGTAGGCGAGCGTGCGGCTGATGATCCGGTCGATGTCGAACAGCCGGTAGCGCAGGACGGCGACGGTCAGGCCGGCCAGCAGGGGCAGGCCGGAGAAGCCGAGCCACTGGTCGGGGAGCGGGGCGTCGCCGAAGACGAGCTGGGGCAGGAACCACACCAGCACGGCAAGGGTGCCGGAGACGGCGGCCCCGCCGGCCAGCCACCTGAGCTGCTGGCGGCCGATCGGGTCGGTGGCGGTCCGGTAGCGGACGACGGCGATCACGATCCCCAGGCCCAGCATGGTCACCGAGACGGACGTCTCGCCGGCAATCACACGGCCGACCCACCGGGTCAGGCCGACCCCGCCCAGCGCGGCCAGGGCCAGCGCGACCACCAGCGCCACCGGCCCGGCGCAGATCACCCAGAGCAGCCAGCGGTGCCGCGTCAGCGGCGCCCACGGGCGGGGGAACAGCACCGCGAACGCCACCAGCCCGGCCCAGCCGACGACGTACACGACCTGGGTGTTGACCACGTACAGCCACAGGGCCAGGTCGCCGCGGGCGTCGAGGGCGGACACGCCGATCTCGAGCGTCAGGTCGCTGGCCAGCAGGCCGCCGCCGAGCACCAGCAGCCCCCCGGTGGCCGGGCCGGGCCGCCTGACGTACAGGTACGCCACCACGCCGAAGAGCAGGACGACGAACAGGATCGTCCCCCATGCCTGCAGCAGCCGGTCGACCACCGCGACCGGGCGCAGGGTGACCGTCACCACCTGGGCCTGCCCGTCGCGGACCACCTGGTAGACGAGCCGGTCACCAGGCTGGAGGGCGGGTGCGTGCCAGCCGCCCCCGTCGCCGAGGGGCCCGCCGTCGATGGACGTGACCAGGTCGTGGTCACGCAGGGCGGTGTCCGGGGCCGCCTCGACGAGCACGCCCTCGCCCGTCCAGGCCCAGGTCCGCGGGGGCACCTGGGTGCCGTCGCCGGGGGTCAGCAGCCGGACCACGACGAAGGCGGCGCCGGCGGCCAGGATGAAGGCCGTCAGCCACGGCGCCGGCCCGACCCGCCTCATCCCGACCGTCGTCGGTGCATCGAGCCCTCCGGTTCCGTCGTCGTCGCGCCGGGGGCAGTCTGGACGACCTCCGTCCCCTGAGCGTTACGGTAGCGACCTTCCAGCTTCCGGAGGTGCGGCGGATGGGCATGGCGGGTGGCGGATCCCTCGGGGTGGCACTGGTGGGGTCGGGTCGGATGGGGGCGTTCCACGGCGAGACGTTGGCCCGGCGGATCCCGGGCGTGCGGCTGGCGGCGGTGGCCGACCCGGCGCCAGACGTGGCCACGCGGCTGGCCGCCGCCCTCGGGGCCGAGCGGGCCTGCACCGACCCGGCCGAGGCGTTCGCCGACCCGGCCGTCGATGCGGTGGTGATCGCCGCGCCGGCGAGGTTCCACGCCGGCCTGGTGGTGGCCGCGGCCGAGGCCGGCAAGGCGGTGTTCTGCGAGAAGCCGATGGCCCTGACCGTGGCCGACGCCGACCGCGCGATCGCGGCCGCCCGGGCCGCCGGGGTCGTGCTCCAGGTCGGGTTCAACCGGCGGTTCGCGCCCGACTGGGCGGCCGCCCGGGCGCTGCTCGATGACGGCCGGCTGGGCACGCCGCGGCTGCTGCGCTCGGTGACCAGGGACCCCGGCGGGTTCGACCCCTCCCGGGTGCCGCCGGACACGATCTTCAACGAGACCCTGATCCACGACTTCGACGCCCTCCGGTTCCTCAACCCGGGCGCCGAGGCGGTGGAGGTGTACGCCACCGCCGACGCCCTGGTCGAGCCGGAGTGGCGCGACCGCGGCCTGCTCGACACCGCCGTGGTCGTGGTCCGCTTCGACAACGGGGCCGTCGG
>DASZON010000009.1:0-2311 GCA_035550755.1 Actinomycetota bacterium
GGCACCAACGGCAAGACGACCACCGCCCGGATGATCGCCCACATCTTCAAGGGGATGGGCCGCCAGGTCGGCCTGACCTCGACCGACGGCATCCTGATCGACGAGCGGCTGGTGGTCACGGCCGACGCCTCGGGGCCGCGCTCGGCCCGGATGGTGCTCCAGAACCCGCGGGTCGACTTCGCCGTGTTCGAGGTGGCCAGGGGCGGGATCCTGCGTGAGGGCCTCGGGTACGAGCGCAACGACGTCGGGGTGGTCCTCAACATCGGCGCCGACCACCTGGGCCTGCGCGGCATCGACACCCTCAAGCAGCTGGCCGCGGTCAAGCAGGTGGTCATCGAGGCCGTGCCCCGTGACGGCCACGGGGTCCTCAACGCCGACGACCCGCTGGTCGCGGCCATGCGCCGGCACTGCTCGGGTGAGCTCGTCTACTTCTCCATGGAGGAGGGCAACGAGCTGGTCGACACCCACACCCGCCGGGGCGGGCGGGCCATCGTGCTCGAGGACGGCCGCCTGGGCGAGGGGATCGTGCTCCGCCAGGGCCGGCGCTCGACCCTGATCGCCCCCACCCAGGCGGTGCCGGCGTCCTTCGGCGGCCGGGCCCGCATGAACGTGGCCAACGCCATGGCCGCGGCCGCCGCCGCCATCGCCGCCGGCGCCCACGTCCACGACATCCGGGCCGGGCTGCGCTCGTTCACCACCTCCTACGAGGTGGCGCCGGGGCGGCTCAACCTGTTCGAGGTGGACGGCTACCGGGTGATCGTCGACTACTGCCACAACGCCGCCGGCATGCGCATGCTCGGCGACTTCGTTGACCGCCTGGCCAGCCCGGTCAAGGGCGGCGACGTCATGGCCCGGCGCCGCACCGGGGTCGTGGCCAGCCCGGGGGACCGCCGCGACAAGGACATCCGCGAGCTCGGCGAGGTCGCCGCCCGCCATTTCGACGCCCTGATCGTGCGCGAGGACCGCAACCTGCGCGGCCGCCCGCCCGGCGCGGTCGCCGAGCTGATCGCCGCCGGGGCCAGGGCCTCGGCCGACGACGGGGCCCGCTGCCGCAGCCTCGAGGTTGTCCTGGACGAGCTGGAGGCGTCCCGGCTCGCCCTCGACCGGGCCAACCCCGGCGACCTGGTGGTGCTCTGCGCCGACCAGGTCGACAGCATCGTCGACGAGCTCCAGGCGCGGGCTAGGCCCTCGCCACCCGCTGGCGGAGGGGCTTGATCCTCAGGATCAGCCGCTCGGACTGGATCCGGTTGCGGTACTCGTGGCCGTAGTACTTCATCGACAGGCTGTCGATGTGGGCCCGGGCCTCGGGACCGGCCAGCGTCTCGACCACCTCGCCGCGGACCTCGGCGTAGTGGTAGGGGTCGTCCTGGTCCCAGATGGTGACCGTGACCCGCGGGTCACGGCGGACGTTCTTCGCCTTCTGGCGGTGGGACTCGGTGTTGATCAGCACGTGCTCGTCGTCGCAGTCCACCCACATGACATGGGTCATGGGCCGGCCGTCGGGGAGCAGGGTGGTGAACGCGGCGAAGTTCCGTCCCCGGGCCAGCTGGCGCACGCCGTCCTCCAGCATCATCGCGGGGTAGCCTACCCGCCCCGGGCCGCCACCGCCCGGGACCGGACCTGCTCCGGGTCGAGCAGGGTCGCTCCCTGGGCCTCCAGCCAGGCAAGGATCTCGGCCCGCTCGGCCGGGGCCATCAAGGCCAGCACGTCGCCGGGGCCGGACTCGGCGGCCAGGGCCTGGAGCCCGGCCAGCTCGCCCGGGTGGGCGGGCACGTCGGTGACCCCGACCTCGGCCGCGCCCTCGCGCAGCAGCCGGACCAGCTCACCGGGGTCGCGGCCGCGCAGGTAGCGGTGCTTCTCGCCGATCACCACCCGGTCGGCGCCCCGGGCAGCCAGCTCCCCGAGGGAGCGGATCAGCTCGTCGCTGCGGTCCCCGGCGGTGCCGGTCATGGCCAGGACCCGCCCGCCGGGCAGGCGCAGCCCCCTGGCCACCTCGAGCAGGGCGAGCAGGCTGGCCTCGTTGTGGGCCATGTCGACGATCACCGCCCGGCCGTCCAGGTCGAGGATGTTCATCCGGCCCGGGTTCTGGCCGGGGTCGGGCCGGAAGCTGCGCAGCCCGTCCAGGACGGCCTCCTCGGGCAGGCCCACGGCGATGCCGGCGGCGGCCGCGGCCAGGGCGTTGGCCACGTTGAAGGAGGCCAGGCCGGCCAGGGTGACGGGGACGTCGAGGACCGGCAGCAGCCGCTCGACCCGCCCCCGGGTCAGCACGACCAGGTCGCCGTCGAGCACGGTGGCCGCCCGGCCCCCCTCG
>DASZON010000010.1:0-29547 GCA_035550755.1 Actinomycetota bacterium
ACCACCGAGGCCCCGACCACCACCGAGGCCCCGACCACCACGACCGAGCCGCCGACGACCACCACCCAGCCGCCCACCACCACCACCGAGCCGCCGACCACCACCACCGAGCCGCCGAGCTCGACCTGACGGCCCGGAGACCTGACGCCCTGGACGTCAGGCGGCAGCGCGGACCCTGAGCCCGGCCAGCCAGTTCCCCAGCAGCTGGTGGCCGGCGTCGGTGAGGATCGACTCGGGGTGGAACTGGACGCCCTCGACCGGGTGGCTGCGGTGGCGCAGGGCCATGACCAGGCCCTCGGCGGTCTCGCCGGTCACCTCCAGCACCTCGGGCAGGCCGGCCCGCCCGACCACCAGCGAGTGGTAGCGGGTGGCCGCGAACGGCGCCGGCAGCCCGGCCAGGACCCCGCCGCCGCGGTGGTGGACGGGCGAGGTCTTGCCGTGGACCAGCTCGGGGGCGCGGTCGACCCGGCCACCGTAGACGTGGCCGATGACCTGGTGGCCCAGGCAGACGCCGAGGACGGGCAGCTCGGCCCCGAGGTCGCGGACGACGTCGACCGAGAGGCGGGCGTCGCGCGGGTGCCCGGGCCCGGGCGAGATCACCACCCCGTCCGGGTCGAGGGCGCGCACGTCGTCGACCGTGCCGGCGTCGTTGCGCCACACGACCGTCTCGGCGCCCAGCTCCCCCAGGTACTGGACCAGGTTGAAGACGAACGAGTCGTAGTTGTCGACGACCAGGATCCGCAGGCCCCGGCCGGGGTCGCCGAGGGCGCCGAGGTCGCTCAGGTGGCCGGTGCCGGTGGCACTCACGGCCGCTCCGCGCCGCTCTCGGCCTTCTGCCTGGCCTGCTCCTCCTCGACCAGGGCGCGGCGCAGGACCTTGCCGATCAGGGTCTTGGGCAGGTCGTCGCGGAACTCGACCGAGCGGGGGACCTTGTAGGCGGCCAGGCGGGCCTTGGCGAACTCGCGGATCTCCTCGGTGGTCGCCTGCTCGCCGGGGCGCAGGACCACGAACGCCTTGACGATCTCACCCCGGTAGCTGTCCGGCACCCCGGCCACGCACACCTCGAGGACCTTGGGGTGCTCGTAGAGGACCTCCTCGACCTCGCGGGGGTAGACGTTGTAGCCGCCGGCGATGATCAGGTCCTTCTTGCGGTCGACGATCGCGAAGTAGCCCTCCTCGTCCATCACCGCCATGTCCCCGGTGAGCAGCCAGCCGTCGCGCAGCACCTGGGCGGTCTCGTCGGGCCGGTTCCAGTAGCCCAGCATGACCTGGGGCCCGGCCAGGGCCAGCTCACCCGGCTGGCCCGCCGGCATGGACTTGTCCGGGTCCGTCGGGTCGGCCACCCGGGCCAGGGTGTCGGGGATCGGCATGCCGATGGTGCCGGCCTTGCGCTTGCCGTAGATCGGGTTGGCGATGGCCACCGGCGAGGTCTCGGAGAGGCCGTAGCCCTCGACCAGGCGCCCGCCCGAGAACCGCTCGAACCGCTCGGCCACCTCCAGCGGCAGGGCGGCCGCCCCCGACAGGCAGGCCTTGATGCTGGAGAGGTCGTGGCCGCCCTTCTCGACCGCGTTGTTGATGGCCACGTACATGGTCGGCACGCCCGGGAACAGGGTCGGGCGGTACTTGTCGACCGCGCCCAGCACGCCGTCGAGGTCGAAGCGGGGCATCAGCACCAGGGCGGCGCCGATGCGCAGGCCGAGCAGCAGGCAGACGGTGAGCCCGTACACGTGGAAGAAGGGCAGCACGGCCATCATGACCTCGCGGCCCGGGTCGGCGTCGGGGAACCAGGCCCGTACCTGCTCGACGTTGGCCCGGAGGTTGGCGTGGCTGAGCATCACGCCCTTGGAGACCCCGGTGGTGCCGCCGGTGTACTGGAGCAGGGCCAGGTCCTGGTCGGGGTCGACCTCGACGAGGTCGGGGGCGGCCGACGCCGAGGACAGCACGTCGCGCCAGCGCCGCACCGGCTCGTCCTTGCCGACCGGGGCGCTGGCCGCCTTGCCCTTCTTGGTGAAGGGGGCGAGCGCCCGCTTGACCCCACCCAGCTCGTCCAGCACCGAGGTGACGATCACCTCGCGGATGGCGGTCCGGGGCCGCAGCGCCTTGACCCGGTCGTAGGCCAGGTCGAGGCAGACCAGCACCTCGACCTCGGCGTCGGCCAGCTGGTGGGCCAGCTCGCGCTCGGTGTACAGGGGATTGTTCTGGACCACGGTGGCACCAAGCCGCAGGGCCCCGAACAGGGCCACCACCGCCTGCGGGCAGTTGGGCAGGATCAGCCCGACCCTGGTGCCGCGGCCGACGCCCATCGCCGCCAGCGCCCCCGAGAACTTCCGGGCCTGGGCGGCGAGCTGGGCGTAGGAGATGGTGCGGCCCTCGAAGTGCAGGGCCGGCGCGTGCGGGAAGTCCCTGGCCGCGTCCTCGAGCAGGCCGGCCAGGCTGGCCTTGGGCAGGTCCACGTGCTCGGGGACACCGGGCGGGTAGTTGTCGAGCCAAGGCGTCGGCGTCTCGGGCATCGTGTCCCCACCTCGTTCTCTGGCACGCGAGCGTGCACAAGCCGGCTGGCAAGCAGTATGTGGTGTCGCTCGCCGTCAGGACAATCTACCTGCGATGCCCGGACAACCTCGGGAGGCGCGTCTCAGAAGTTCTCCGGAAGCACGCGCTCCAGCCAGGGGAACACGTAGAACCAGCAGACCACCATCACCAGCACGATCCAGGAGACGATGGCCACGATCCGCGGCCAGGCCCGGGCCTGGCGCCCGCCGGCCGGCCGGCGCCCGGAACCCGTGCGCCGTACGTCGTCGGGGTCGTCGGCCGGCTCGGCGGCGAAGCCGTAGCCGGTCCCGGCCTCGTCGTCCCAGGTGCCGCGGTCCGGCGCCAGGGCGTCGGCCCGGCCGGCGGGCCGGGAGCGGGTCCCCCCGGCCGGCGGACCCTGGGCCGCCACGCCCGCCCCGGCCACCCCGGCACCCGGGCCGGGGCTCCCGCGGAGGCGCGAGGTGCGGGCCGCCGCTCCCCCGGCGGACCCTGGGCCGAGGGGCACGCCGGGCTCGGCGTCGGCGGGGTCGTCGGCCCGCCACAGCCGGGTGGCCGACGCGGGGTCGGCCGCCCGGCTGGCCGCGGGCACGTCGGTCGGGATCGCCGCCGCCCAGTCGTCCGGCGGCGGCCCCACCGGGCCGGTCGGCTGGGGCGGCACCCCGTTGCCGGTCGGTGGCCGGCCCGCCCACGACGACGGGCGTGGCGCCGGGTCCGGGGCAGCGGGCCACGCCGCCGTCTGGTCCAGCCCTGGGGCCGGAGGATCGGGCCGGGCCGGCGGCGCGGGGTCCGGCTCGTCCCAGGGCGCCGGTCCGGGCTGCTCCCACTCGGGCGGGGCCGAAGGCAGCTCGTCCGAGGGCCAGATGAAGGACCGGTCGCTCGGCTCCCAGCTCTGGGTCGTCTCCTCGAACGGCCAGCTCCCCGTCACCGGCTCCGCCGGGCCTGGCTCCGGCAGCGGGTCCACCGGCGGCGGCGCCTCCCAGATCGGGTCCTGCTGCGCGGCACTCCGCCGGTACAGCTCCCCGAACAACGCCGGGTAGTCCGGCTCCCGCCCCACCGGCGGCTCGGCCTCCCGCGCCTCCGGGTACCCGGTCGGATGGTTGCGCTCCCGCCCCGCCAGCGGCCCATCGGGATACGCGTGGTCGGCCGCCGCGTATCCGGGGTCGGGCGCATACCCGGGGTCGGGCCCGCTGGGAGGGCCGGGTGCGTACCCGGGGTCGGGGTCCGGCGCGTAGCCGAGGTCGCGGGCGCTCGGGGAGCCCGGCTCGCCGGGGTCGGGGTAGCCGGGGTCCTGGCCGTTGCGGTAGCCGGCGCCGCGGCCCAGCGGGTCGCCGGGCATGGCGGTGAACGGGTCGACCGGCGACCAGGCACCGGTGGGGCTGTCCGCCGCCGGCTGCCAGCCGCCGGTTCCCGGGTCGCTCCAGTCGGACTCGGGCGCCACGTGGTGGCCGTGGCTCCCGAGCTCCTCGCGGCCCGGCGGCGGCTCGCCGTACGGGTCCGGGGCCGGCGACCGCCACGCCCAGTCGGGGTCGGCGGCCGGCGGGGCCGGGTCGAAGGCCGGGGAGTCGGACGGCTGACGACCCGGGGGCGCGGCACCGGCTGGCGGCGCAGGCTCCGGGTAGCCCGAGCTCTGCGGGTCCGGCGGCCCCCCACCACCGGCGCGGCGGCTGCGCAGCGCGCTGGCCCAGTCGTCCTCGTCCTCGTCCGCCTGGGCGGCCTCCCGTTCGAGCTCCTCCAGCCAGGCGGTGTTGTCGAGCTCGGGGTCCTGATCGCCGCGGCGCCCCTTGGCCCGCTTGCCACCGCCCTGTCCCCGCCAGCTCATCGCTACGCCGCCACCTTGCCCGTGTTGGTCGACCTGAACTTGAGGTCGCCGAACACGATCAGCCGCTGACGCGCCGAATACCGGGGATGGCAGGTGGTCAAGGTGATCGTCGCCTTCGGTTTGTTGTCCGGCCCGATGACGTTGTCGAGCACCTGGGTGTCGGTCGGGCGGACGATGGCGGTGCGTGTGACGGAATATGTATAGATCGACTCACGGGTCACGACCGTGATGGTATCGCCTTTGCCCAGCTCGTTGAGCCGGTAGAACGGCGCGCCGTAGGTGGTCCGGTGCCCGGACACCCCGAAGGTGCCGTCCTGCCCGGGCATCACCGTGCTGGGCACGTGCCCCGGGCCCTTGCGCAGCTCGTCACGGCCGACGCCCTGGACGATGACCTTGTTCTCGAGCTGGATCTTGGGGATGTCCAGCACGGCCAGCGCCTTCCCGATCGCCGGCGGCTTCGGCACCACCTTCTTGGGATTGGCGGCCTTGGGCGCGGCCGACTCGGCCGACCATTCCCGCTGCAATTCGTTGCGCAGGTCGGTCTGGCCGCGACTGGTCACGGCATTGGTCCCGACGAGCTGGTAGACGAGAAAGTAGAGGACGAAACTTCCCATCCCGATGAAGGTCCAGCCCGTTCCGCGCAGCAGCCTCCGCACCATCACCTCCGAGCAGCCGGCGGCCAGGTCGAGGTCGTTGCGCCATCCTACGCGGTTCCCGGCGGCAACTTCCTCTTCGGGGGGTTCCGGCCAGCGGGCTGTTCGCACACCATACTGCCCCTTTCGGCGCCGGCTCACACCCCAGGTCAGGAACCCTCGAGCAGTGCGTCGACCTTGGCCCGCAGGTCCTCGACGGTGAGACGGCCGGCGATCCGCCCGGCGCGGCTGCCGTCCCGGGCCACGAACCAGGTCTGGGGGAGGGCGGTCACCGTCCAGCTCGCCGCCACCCCGCCGCGCAGGCCCTGCTGGTCGTACACGGTCGGGTAGGTGACGCCGACCTCGCCGAGGAACTTGGCCGCCTCCGAGCGGACGTCGGAGGCGTCGACCCCGATGACGGTCACCGGCCGGCCGGCCTCGGCGTAGGCCTGGCTGGCCTGCTGGAGGGCCGGCATCTCCTCCCGGCAGGGCACGCACCAGCTGGCCCAGAAGTTGACCACCACGACCCGTCCCCGAAGGGTGGCGAGGTCGGCCTGGAACTGCTTCTCGTTGCGCGCGACCAGCGGCTTCGCTCCCAGCCGCTCGGGAGTGGTGGTGGCCGTCGTCCCGTCCGACCCACCGCCCGAGCAGCCGGCCAGGGCGAGGCACGCGGCCAGCGCGACCGTCGCCGCCAGGCGACCGGCCAGGGTACGATCATTGATCGTCGCCGCCCTCCCCCGCCGGGCCGGGCGGCGCACCGGGAAAGGAACCTTCCGCATGCCAAAGTCCCGCTCCAAGCGGCGCCGGTACCAGCCGCCGCCCCGTCCCAAGCCCAAGCCTTCGCCGCCCTGGGTCGGTCCAACCATCGTCGTCTGCCTGCTCCTCGGGCTCGCCTACATCCTGCTGTTCTACATGCAGATCCTGCCGTCGTTCCTCGACGACCTGGGCAACATCAACCTGGCCATCGGGTTCGTGCCCCTCATTGTCGGGCTGCTGCTGGCGACACGCTGGACCTGAGCCGGCCGACCCGCTGACCTGCCGAACTACACCTCTGTCATTTCTTCCCCAGCTGGGGATAAGGCTGGGGACAACCCGACCGGAGACGACCGCGTGCCCGTGTACGAGTATGCCTGCCGAGCCTGCGGCGAGCTGGAGGAGCACCTTCAGCCCCTCGGCAGCGACGCTCCCGGCCCGTGCGCGGCCTGCGGCGGCGAGCTCCGCCGGCGCTGGTCCCGAGTCGCCGTCAAGTACCAGGGCTGGGGCTTCACCAGCACCGACGAGCTCCTCCCGGAAGACCGCCGCAACCAGGACTTCCGCGCCCTCCGCGACCGCGCCGACCGCATCGCCGACGGGGAGTGACCCCCCCAACCAAGGCACAGGCGCTCTTGGGGGGCCTGGGGCCCCGGGATCCGGGTACCCGCGGAATTCGCCCCCCTCCTCAGTTGAAGCGGGGATCCGGGTTGCTCGACGGGGTCGGGATGCGGCGCAGGACCATCTTCTCGGCGCAGTGGCGGGGTGGGACGTCGGTACCCTTGCGGAGCAGGACCAGCTGCTCGCCGCAGGTCTCGCAGGCGAACACCAGCAGGGTGCCCTCCTCGGCCACGTCCACCGGCGGCCCGGTCGGGCCCTTGGTCGTCGAGTAGCCGCGGAACACCGCCCGTCCGGTGGCCAGGATCAGCCCGCCGAGCAGCAGGGCCGCGACCACGTCCCCGCGGCCGAGCGCGATCAGCACCACGGCCACGATCACCGAGGCCAGCAGCCCCAGCCGCACCCACCGCCTGCTCATCGCCAGCTCCGTCCCCTGCGCCCACCCGCCGGGCGTTCCCGGCTCCACCGCATTGTCCTACCCGTCGAGCCGTTCCAGCACGGTGGCGTTGGCCATGCCGCCGCCTTCGCACATCACCTGGAGGCCGTAGCGGCCACCGCTTCGCTCCAGCTCGGCGACCAGGTCGGTCATGATCCGGGCGCCGGACGCCCCGAGCGGGTGCCCGAGGGCGATCGCCCCGCCGTTGGGGTTGACCCGCTCCCAGTCGGGCTCGACCTCACGGCCCCAGGCCAGGACCACACTCGCGAACGCCTCGTTGATCTCGATCACGTCGAGGTCGTCCACGCCAAGGCCGGTCTGGCCCAGCACCTTCTCGGTGGCCGGGATCACCCCGGTGAGCATCAGCACCGGGTCGACCCCGGCGAGCGCGAACCCGGCGAACCGGGCCAGCGGCCGCAGCCCCAGCCGCTCGGCCATGGCCCGGCTGGCCAGCAGCAGCGCCGCCGCGCCGTCCGAGATCTGGCTGGAGTTCCCGGCCGTCACCTGCCCATCCGGCCGGAACGCGGGCTTGAGCCCGGCCAGCTTCTCCATCGAGGTGTCCCGCCGGACCCCCTCGTCAGCCCGAACCCACCCCCCCGGGGCCTCGACCGGGACCAGCTGGCGGTCGAAGCGGCCGGCGTCCTGGGCGGCGGCGGCCCGGCGGTGGGAGCGGAGGGCGAAGGCGTCCTGCTCCTCCCGGGTCAGGGCCCACTTCTCGGTGATCAGCTCGGCCGAGATCCCCTGGGGGACCAGACGGCCCTGGTAGCGGTCGTGCATGGCCGGCCCGAAGGGCACCCCGGGACCGGTCATGGTCGAGCCCATCGGCACCCGGGTCATGTGCTCGACCCCGCCGGCCACCACCAGCCGGTAGGAGCCGGCCATGATCCCCTGGGCGGCGAACTGGACCGCCTGCTGGGAGGAGCCGCACTGGCGGTCGATGGTGGTCGCCGGCACCTCCTCGGGCAGCCCCGCGGCCAGCCAGGCGTTGCGGGCCACGTTGACCGACTGCTCCCCGATCTGGGACACGCAGCCCATGATCATGTCATCGACCAGCCCCGGGTCGACCCCGCCGCGGTCGATCAGGGCCCGCAGCGCGACCGCCCCCAGGTCGACGGCGTGCACCCCGGCCAGCCCCCCGTTGCGCCGCCCCACCGGCGTCCGCACCGCCCCGACGATCACCGGCTCCAGCCCCGGATCCCGCTCGTGCCGCGCGGACGGCCCCGGCCGGGCCGACCCCGGGCGAGGCCCCGGATCCCGATCCCGCATGTGCTGCCCCTTCTCCACGGTCTCCTGGACCGAAGGTGGCACCGGCCGCCGCGCCCGTCAACCAGTGCGGGGCGGGCCAGGTCGGGCTACGCGGCCTGCTCGATCACCACCCGCTCGAGGCGGAGCTCCTCGACCGGCCGGTCGCCCGGGCCGCGGTCGACGGCGGCGATGGCGTCGACCACGTCCATCCCCTCGACGACCTCGCCGAAGATGGTGTGCTTCCCGTCCAGCCAGGGCGTCGGCACCTGGGTGATGAAGAACTGGGACCCGTTGGTGTTGGGCCCGGCGTTGGCCATGGCCAGGTAGCCCGGCCGGTCGAAGCGGTGGGGACCGCCGACCTCGTCCTCGAACTGGTAGCCGGGACCGCCGCGCCCGTTCCCGAGGGGGTCGCCGCCCTGGATCATGAAGTTCGGGATGACCCGGTGGAACACGGTCCCCTCATAGAGCGGGCCCTGCTCCTGGGCGCCGGTGGCCGGGTTGCGCCACGGCTTGGTGCCGGTGGACAGGCCGATGAAGTTCTCGACCGTCTTGGGGGCGGTGTCGGGGAACAGGCGGACCCGGATGGGCCCCTTGGTGGTCTCCAAGGTCGCGAAGGTGTCGGCCACGAAGGTCTCCTCGCCGTCGAGGGCTGGCGCCCGGTCAGCGGCCAGCTCCGGTCGGTGGCCACCCTACCGAACCCGGCCCGGACGCTCATCCCGACGTCCACAGCCCGTCGTGACCAATTCGAGTCGGGAGCGCCGCCGCTCGGATGCACGCTCGCATCCGCCCCGTGACCGCGACGTTGGATGCTCTGGCCAGGAACGTTGAAGAAGGTGGTCGCCATGCGGCACGTCCGGACCCTCGTCGTCACCAGCCTCGCCGCCGTCGTGCTGGCCCTGGCCGCCGCGCCCGCCGGTGCCCAGTCCGCCCCGACCCTCACCGACGTCCGTGCCGGGGGCCACCCCGGCTTCGACCGGGTGGTGTTCGAGTTCCGCGGCGCCGTGCCCGAGCACCGCGTCCGCTACGTCGGCCAGCTGGTCCAGGACGGGTCCGGCAAACCGGTCCAGGTGGCCGGCACGGCCGACCTCGAGGTCGTCTTCCACGGCGCCAACGCCCACGAGGACGACGGGACCCCCACGATCGACCCCAAGCGGTTCACGACCGGCCTGCCCGCCGTCAAGGAGATCGTCCAGGCCGGCGACTTCGAGGCCGTGGTCACCTACGGCATCGGCGTCGACCGCAAGCGCCCGGTCAAGGTGTCGACCCTGTCCAACCCGTCGCGCCTGGTCATCGACGTCTCGACCGGCGCAGCGGGCGGCTCGACCGGCGGCGACGGCGGGGTGCTGCCGTTCACCGGTGCCCGCAACACCGGGCTGCTGGTCACCGCCCTGGCCCTGCTGGCCACCGGGGCCGCCGTGCTGGCCCTGGCCCGCCGCACCCGGATCGCATAGGTCGTCGCCGGGGGACCGGGGGCCTCTGGCGACCACCCGAGGCAGCCGCTCTGCACAGGGCGGCTGCCTCGCTTTGCACCGGCAAGCACCGGTCGAATCTCTCGAGTCGGTCCGGCGTCGCGTGCGCCGGCGTCGACGTTGACGACCGCGCCGCCGGTGCCGACACTTCCCACCAGTGCAACCGCGGATGCCGGGAGGCACGGAGACAGGCACATGAACGGCCACGTCCACGACGAGCTGCCCGCGCTGTTGGAGGGCGAGCTGTCGCCCTCGGCGGCGGCCGCGGTCCACGCCCACCTGGCCGGGTGCGACCGCTGCCGGCTGGAGCTGGCCGAGGTGGCGTTCGCTGCCGGTGAGCTGCGGTCGGCCGCCCGGCTGCCGTTCGCCGACCCGGCCGAGCTGCCGCCCCTGCTGCTGGAACCGCTGGCGGAGCCCGGGCGGGACCGGACGGCCGAGGCCCCGGGGCCGCTGGACCTCCCGGCGACCGCGCGGGTCGGACCGGCGGTCGTGGTGGTGGCCGCCACCGACGACGGCCTCGACCCCGCCTACCGGGCGACCCGCCAGGCCGCCTTCGCCGTCGCCGCCCGGGACGGGGCCCGCCTGGTGCTGTTCGACCGCTCGCCCGAGCTCTACCTGGTCGATCCCTACGAGCCAGCCCGCGGCAACGGCGGCGGCCCCCGCGGCTCGCTGCTCAGCCAGCGCACGGCCGGCCGCGCCGGCCGCGCCTACCTGGCCGACCAGCTGGCCGAGGCCCGCCAGCTCGGCCTGGAGGGAGCCGCCTGGGTGGCCCGCGGGCACGGGCCCGAGGCCCTGGCCGCGGCCTGCGAGGTCCTGGAGGCCGAACGGGTCGTGCTCCCGGCCACCCTGGCCGCCCCGCCCCTGGTCGACCGGGTCCGCGGCCACACCCTGGCCGCCTTCCGGCGCCGGGTCCCGGCCCGGATCAGCCTGGCCGACCTCGACGGCAACCTGACCGAGATCGATTAGGACGCCGGTCGGGTATCGACGTCGCAATCGGATATCCTGCGACCTATGCAGGCCCTCCGCATGCGCGTCGGGCATACCCGACCGGCGTCCTAGGAGCGTGGAGCTCCGCGAGGTCGTGCGCAGGCGGCGGATGGTGCGCCGCTTCGACCCGAGCCCCCTGCCCGCCGAGGTCCTGGAGCGCATCCTCCACAGCGCCACCCGCGCACCCTCGGCCGGGTTCAGCCAGGGACTGGACCTGGTCGTGCTCGAGGGGCCGGAGGCGGTCCGGGGCTTCTGGCGGGCCACCACCGACCCGCGCTTCGGCAAGCCCTACAGCACCGCCGAGCCGCCGGTGATCGTGCTCGTGCTGTCCGACCCCCAGGCCTACCTGGACCGCTACGGCGAGCCCGACAAGGCCGGGCTGGGCATGGACAGCGAGGCGGGCTGGCCGGTCCCCTACTGGGACATGGACGCGGCCATGGCGGTCATGCTCATGCTGCTCACCGCCGTCGACGAGGGCGTCGGCGCCTGGTGGTTCGGGGTCTTCTCCGGCGCCGAGGCCCTGCTGCGCGACCTCGGCGTACCCGAGGGCCGACGCCTGGTCGGGGCGGTGGCCCTGGGGCGGCCGGCGGCCGGCGACCGCCCCTCCGGCTCGGCCGTGAGCCGCCCCCGCCGGTCCCTGGACGAGGTTGTCCACCGCGGCCGCTGGTAGCCATTGACAGCCGGCAGCCGCCCGGCCTGAGCCCGGCGGACGCCTCAACTCGACCCGCAGGCCGTCGATGGAACCGGTATGCACACCCCGACGGCGGCCCCGGTGGCGCCCGAGGTGGCCGGCGAGCTGGACCGGATCGTCGGCGCCCGGGCCGTCCGGGCGCTGTTCCAGCCGCTGGTCGACCTGGGAAGCGGCGACGTGGTCGCCTACGAGGCCCTGGCCCGCGGGCCGGCCGGCTCGCCGCTGGAGTCCCCGGCCGCCCTGTTCGAGGCCGCCTACGGGAGCGGCCGGGCGGCCGAGCTGGACTGGGCCTGCCGGGCGGCGGCGTTCAAGGCCGCGGCCGGCGCCGGCCTCGACCCCTCGCTGCGGCTGTTCGTGAACTGCGAGCCGGTGTCGCTCGGGGTGGCCTGCCCCGACGACCTGTGGCCGGTGGTGGACGCGGCCGAGCGCCGGCTCCGGGTGGTGGTGGAGGTCACCGAGCGGGCCGTGGCCCGCGACCCGGCGGGGCTGCTGGCCGCGGTCGCGCGGGCCCGGGCGGTCGGCTGGGGGGTGGCCCTCGACGACGTCGGCGCCGAGCCGGCCAGCCTGGCCGTGATGCCCTTCGTCCACCCCGACGTGATCAAGCTCGACCTCCGGCTGGTCCAGGGCCGCACCACCGCCGAGGTGGCCCGGATCGTCAACGCCGTCCGCGCCCAGGCCGAGCGGAGCGGGGCCCGCATCCTCGGCGAGGGCATCGAGACCCGCCGCCACCTCGAGATCGCCCGCACCCTCGGCGCCACCGTCGGCCAGGGCTGGCTCTACGGCCGCCCGGGACCGCTGCCCTCGGCGACCCGTCCCGCCCGGACTCCCCTCGACCTGCTCCCTGAGCCGGCGGGGGTCGAGGACCAGACCCCGTTCGAGGTGGTGTCGGCCGAGCGGGTGCCCCAGCGCGCCCCCAAGGACCTGCTCCTGCCCATGAGCATGCACATCGAGGACAAGGGCCTGGACGCGGCCGAGCCCGGGGTGCTGCTGGCCTGCTTCCAGGAGGCTCGGCACTTCAGCCCCGGCACCCGGGCCCGGTTCGGGCGGCTGGCGGGCCGGGCGGCCCTGACCGGGGCCCTCGGGGTCGGCATGCCGGTGACGCCCGCGCCCGGGGTCCGCGGAGCCTCCCTCGGCCCGCACGACCCGCTGCGCGGCGAGTGGGACGTGATCCTGATCGGCCCCCACTTCGCCGCCGCCCTGGTGGCCCGGGACTGCGGCGACGACGGCCCGGAGGGCGACCGCCGGTTCGACTTCGTCATCACCCACGACCGCGACCTGGTCATCCGGGCCGCCCAGCCCCTGCTCGACCGCCTCGCCCCGGCGAGCTGACGCTCAGCCGCGCAGCTCGTAGAAGCGCCAGAACAGGTGGTCGACGGGCAGCTCGCGGAGGCCGGCGAACCCGGCCTGCTCGGCCCACCGGCGGACCGTGGCCGGGCGCAGGGCCGTCCCGGCGGCCGCCGAGGGGGTCTCGGCCCGGCTCGCCGGCAGGCAGTGCCACCAGCTGAAGCCGAAGTTCAGCCGCTCGACCTCGTCCCCGGGCGCGGTGAAGGTCTCGGCCACCTTCTCGTCGGCCACGATCAGCACCCCGTCGCCGGCCAGCAGGCCGCGGATGGCCTGGAGGGCCTCGACCGGCCGGGCCATGTCGTGCAGGGCCTCGAAGACGAAGGCGGCGTCGTAGCCGCCCTCGCCGGCCGCGCCCAGCTCGGCCGCGTCCGCCACCCGGAACCGGACCCGCTCGGCCACCCCGGCCCCCTCGGCCAGCTGCCTGGCCTCGGCGATCGAGGCCTCGTCGGCGTCGATCCCGTCCACCCGCAGTGACGGGAACGCCCTGGCCAGCGAGATGCTGGACCAGCCGATCCCGCAACCGGCGTCCAGCACCCGGGCCCCGTCGGCGGCCAGGCGGGCCTGGAGCCCGGGCGTGGCCGCGAACCAGCCGGCCAGGTCGTTGACGAACATGGGCCGGTTGAAGTTGGCGATGGCCAGGCGGACGTCGGCCCCGTACTCCGGGTAGGGGAGGCCGGCGCCACTGCGGTAGAGGCCGGGGATGCGCTGGAGCACCTCGGCCAGGCTGCCGATCCAGTAGGCGGTGGCCCCGGCGTGGGCCGGGTGGTCGGCGTCCAGGAGCACCTCGGCGTGGGGCTCGGGCAGCCGGTAGCGGCGGATCTCCCAGTCCTCGCCGGCCGCCTGGTCCGGGTCCCCGGCGGGGCCGGGCTCGACGTCCAGGAACCCGGCCACGGCCTGCTGCTCCAGCCACTCGCGGGCGTAGCGGGTGTCGATCCCGGCCCGTCCGGCCAGCTCGGCCACGGTCGCCGGGCCGTGCTCGCGCAGCAGCTCGTACAGGTCGAGGCGGAGGCCCAGCCAGACGCTGGCCAGCTCGGCCGAGGCGATCATGCTCTGGAACAGCCGGTCGGCCAGGGCGTCGCGCCGACCGGCGTCCGGCCCGGCGGCCGCGTCGATGTCGGTGCTCATGGTCGCTCCTCTCCGCGCCGTCCCCACGCGGTGTCGGATACTACGGGCATGCCCTCGACCGATGATCCCATCGCCGGCCCGGAACTGTCGCCGCTCCCGCTGCCGGTGCAGCGGGAGCTGTTCGACATCCCCGACGACGTCGCCTACTTCAACTGCGCCAGCCTGTCCCCCCAGCTGAAGGCGGCCCGCGAGGCGGCCGACGCCGCCCTGGCCCGGCGGGCCCGGCCGTGGCTGATCGAGGGCGGCGACTGGTTCAGCGAGGTCGAGGAGCGGCGGGCCCTGTTCGCCCGGCTGGCCGGGCTGGATCCCGAGGGGGTGGCCATGGTCCCGGCGACCAGCTACGGCCTGGCCGTTGCCGCGGCCAACCTCACCGCCCGGCCCGGCCAGCGGGTCCTGGTCCTGGCCGACGACTACCCCTCCAACTGGTACACCTGGCAGCGGTTCGCGAGCCGGACCGGGGCCGAGGTGGTCGCGGTGGAGCGCCGCGACGGCGGCGGCTGGGGCGAGGCGGTGGTCGAGGCCCTGGACGAGCGGACGGCGGTGGTGGCCGTCCTGGCCGTCCACTGGACCGACGGCGGGGCGGTCGACCTGGCAGCGGTCGGCGCCCGGGCCCGCGAGGCCGGGGCCGCGCTGGTCGTCGACGCCAGCCAGGCCCTGGGGGCGATGCCGCTCGACCTGGCCGCCGTCCGGCCCGACTACCTGGTCAGCGTGGGCTACAAGTGGCTGCTCGGCCCGTTCGCCCTCGGCTACCTGTACGTGGCCGAGCCCCACCGCGACGGCGTGCCCCTCGAGGAGAACTGGATCGCGCGGATCGGGTCCGAGGACTTCGCCGCCCTGGCCGCCTACCAGGACCGCTACCAGCCGGGGGCGCGCCGCTTCGACGTCGGCCAGCGCACCGCCTTCGAGACCACCGCGATGGCCGTGGCCGCCCTCCGCCAGCTGCTCGACTGGGATGTGCGCCGGATCGCCGCCACCCTCGGCGGGATCACCGGCCGCATCCAGCGCGAGGTCGAGGCCATCGGCCTCCACCTGACCTCGAGCGACCGGGTCCCCCACATGCTCGGCATCGGCCTGCCCGACCAGGCCCGGCCCCGCGTCGCCGGCGCGCTCGCCGACGCCGGGGTGTACGCCGGGGTCAGGGGCGCGTCGCTGCGCGTCTCCCCGCACCTCTGGACCACCGACCAGGACATCGAGCGCCTGGTCGGCGCCCTGGCCAGCGCGACGACTGGGATGGTGGCCTCATGAAGACCCTGGCGACCTACAACATCAAGGGCGGGGTCGGCAAGACCGCCGCCGCCGTCAACCTCGCCTACCTGTCGGCCCGAGGCGGCCGCCGCACCCTGCTGTGGGACCTCGATCCCCAGGGCGCGGCCAGCTACCTGCTGCGTGTCCGCCCCCACGTCAAGGGCGGCGGCAAGGCCCTCGTCCGCGGCAAGAAGACCCTCGACCAGGCCCGCAAGCCCACCGAGTTCGACAACCTCGACCTGGTCCCGGCCGACTTCACCTACCGCAACCTCGACCTGGTCCTCGACGCCACCAAGCGGCCCACCGAGCGTATCGCCCGCCTGGTCGACCCGCTCGAGGACGAGTACGACGTGGCCATCCTCGACTGCCCGCCCGGCATCTCGCTCGTCTCCGAGAACGTCGTCCACGCCACCGACCTGCTGCTGGTGCCCCTCATCCCGACCACCCTGTCGGTCCGCACCCTGGAGCAGCTCACCGAGTTCGTGGCCGACCTCACCCACCCGCCGACCCTGCTCGCCTTCTTCACCATGGTCGACGGCCGCAAGCGCCTCCACCGCGAGATCACCACCGAGCTCCGCGGCCAGCGCAAGGACGTCGCCGCCACCGCCATCCCCGCCCTGGCCGTGGTCGAGCAGATGGCCGTCCACCGCGCCCCCCTGCCCGTGTTCGCCCCCCGCAGCCGGGTCACCCACAGCTACGAGTCCCTCTGGGAGGAGGTCCGCCGCGGCGCCGGCCTCCGGGCCCGGTCCGGCCGCTAGCCGCCGCTGCGGGCGGCGGCCGCGGCCACGGGCTGGTCCGGCTCCTCGTGGACGTAGCGGCCGCCCCGCAGCCAGGAGGCGCCGGCGGCGACCAGGGACATCACCAGCGCGGCCAGGAACACGATGGCCAGCCCGTGGCGGAACGGCTCGGCGATGAGCCCGGGGAAGAAGCTGGTGCCGGTGAGGTTGGCCGCCTGGGCGGGGCCGAGGTGGGCCAGGGCGGCCGGGCCGAGCAGGGTCCGGATCGGGTTGTAGCCGAGGAAGGCCGCGAACAGGCTGCCCACCGGCGGCAGGTGGGCGATGCGCTCGGCGGTGTCCGGCGGCACCCCGTTGGCGGTCAGGCCGGTGTACAGGGTGGCGGGCAGCCGCGCGGCCAGCCCGGCGATC
This sequence comes from Actinomycetota bacterium, assembly GCA_035550755.1. Taxonomy (GTDB): domain Bacteria; phylum Actinomycetota; class CALGFH01; order CALGFH01; family CALGFH01; genus CALGFH01. The sequence goes on from DASZON010000010.1 coordinate 16,036, forward strand.
ATCAGTGAGAAGAACAGCCCGATGGAGAGCACGAACCCGGCGTTCTGGAAGGTGGCCCGCATGCCCGAGGCGGCGCCGCGCTGGCGGGCCGGGACGGCGTTCATGATCCCGGCCGTGTTGGGGGCGGCGAACAGCCCCGACCCGATGCCGTTGAGCAGCAGCAGGGCCGCGAACACGAAGTAGGGGAAGTCGATCGGCAACAGCATCAGGGCGGCGAAGCTGGCCGCGGTGAGCAGCATGCCGCCGGTGGCGAACGGCCGGGCGCCGTAGCGGTCCGACAGCCAGCCCGACACCGGTCCGGCGACCAGGAACCCGAGCGTCAGGGGGACCATGTAGATCCCGGCCCACAGCGGCGTGGAGGCGAAGCTGTAGCCGTGCAGGGGCAGCCAGATGCCCTGCAGCCAGATGATCAGCATGAACTGGAGGCCGCCGCGGCTGATCGAGGCCAGCAGCCCGGCCAGGTTGCCGGCCGAGAAGGCCCGGATGCGGAACAGGTCCAGGTGGAACAGGGGGTCGGCGGAGCGCCGTTCGACCACCAGGAACAGCGCCAGCAGGGCCGCCCCGCCGAGCAGCAGCGCCAGCACCAGCGGGCTGGTCCAGCCCATGGTGTGGCCGCCGTAGGGCTGGATGCCGTAGGTGATGCCGACCAGCACGGCGATCAGCCCCACGCCGAAGGTGAGGTTGCCGGCCCAGTCGATGCCGCCCTTGGTCCCACGCTCGCCGACCTCGCGCAGTTTGAGGTAGCCCCAGACGGTCCCGAAGATGCCGAAGGGGACGCTGACCAGGAACACCAACCGCCAGTTGGTGTCGGCCAGCAGGCCGCCGATCAGCAGCCCCATGAAGGAGCCGGCCAGGGCCGCCACCTGGTTGATGCCAAGGGCCATGCCGCGCTGGCCGACCGGGAAGGCGTCGGTGAGGATGGCCATGGAGTTGGCCATCAGCAGGGCGCCGCCGACCCCCTGGACGATCCGCAGGAAGATCAGCTCCAGTGCCGCGGCCGAGCCGACACCGACGGTGAACGCCAGGGCGATCGAGGCCGCGGTGAAGATCAGGAAGCCGGCGTTGTACATCTTGACCCGGCCGTAGATGTCGCCGAGGCGGCCGAAGGCGACCACCAGCACGGCGCTGACAACCAGGTAGCCCATCAGCATCCAGAGCAGGTAGCTGACGTTCCCGGGCACCAGCGGGTCCAGGTGGATGCCGCGGAAGATGGCCGGCAGGGAGATGATCACGATCGAGGAGTTGATGGTGGCGACCAGCATCCCCAGGGTCGTGTTGGACAGCGCCATCCACTTGTAGCGGTCGTGCTCAGCGGGCATGCGGGGTGGCCCTCCGGCGTCGGGACGGGGGCGGCGCCGGCGGCGGCGAGCCGAGGTCGCGGAGCTGGGCGAAGGCGGCGTCGGCGAGCTCGGCCAGGGGCCGGCGGCCCTGGTCGGCACGCCAGGACGACACCGCCGAGCGGGCCGCGGCCACGGCCACGGCCGCCACCAGCCGGGCGTACGCCGGGTCGGCCCGGTCGGGCCCGAGGCGCTCGGCGACCGCCGCGGCCAGGGCCCGTTCGAAGGAGGCGTACACGCCCAGCTGGCGGGCCAGCAGGCCGGGGTGCCGCTCGATCACGTGCTGGCGCAGCAGCGACTCCTCCCGGCGCTCGGCCAGCCCGAGGATCATCGCCCGCAGCACCTGGCAGACCGCCTCCAGCGGGGGCTCGCCGGCCGGCCGCTCCATCACCAGCCGGTGGACGGTGGCCGCGTTCTGGGGCGCGTCGCCGAGCAGCGCCTCCTCCTTGGAGGAGAAGTAGTTGAAGAAGGTGCGGGTGGCCACGTCGGCCGCCTCGCTGATGTCCTCGACCGTCACCTGGTCGAGGCCCCGTTCGGCGACCAGCCGCAGTGCCGCGTCCTGCAACGCCTGGCGGGTGGCGAGCTTCTTGCGCTCGCGCCGGCCCGGCTGGGCGTCGACGGTCTCGGTGGTCATGGGGTCCAGGCTAGCCCGATAGTTGCACACCGTGCAACATTGTACTTGAAGCAACGTTGCATGTAGGGCAAGCTGGCCGAGGTACGCCGACGTCCCCGACCCCCCGCCCACGCCGGAGGCCCCATGACCGCCGCCCAGTACGTCCCCGGCTCCTGCAACATCGGCCCCGAGGAGATCGCCCTGCGCCGCCGCGCCGGCCACGTCGGCCTGGCCGTCACCGCCGCCCTCGGCGCCGCCCTGCTCCGCTCCGACCTCCACCCCGCCTGGCGCCTCGCCCTGGCCCTCCCCGCCGCCGGCTCCGCCTCGGGCTACCTCCAGGCCCGCCAGCGGTTCTGCGCCAACTACGGCTGGCGGGGCCTCTACAACTTCAACGCCCGAGGCCAGGAGCAGCCCGTGGCCACCGCCGACGCCCAGGAGGAGGACCGCCGCCGAGCCCTCCAGATCTCCGCCACCTCAGCGGCCATCGGCCTCGGGGTCGCCCTGGTCGCGGTGGCCGTCTGAAGGCCGCGGCTAGCGACGGGACCGTGACTGGGGGAGCTCGGTGGCGCCCCGCTTGGCGGCCGGCGCGGACGGGGGCGGCACGACCGGGCCGATGTCGCCGTCGGGGGCCTCGTCGAGGTCGACGATGACCGGGGCATGGTCGCTGGGGCCGGAGCCCTTGCGGGCCTGGCGGTCCACCCACGCCGCCCGCACCCGCCCGGCCACCGGCGCCGAGGCCAGCACCAGGTCGATCCGCATCCCCAGGTCCCGGTGGAACATACCCGCCCGGTAGTCCCAGTAGCTGAACACCCGCTCGTTGGGCCAGCGGTCCCGGACCACGTCACGCAGGCCAAGCCCCTGCAGCTCGGCCAGGGCCGCCCGCTCCGGCGGCGTGACGTGGGTCTGGCCGATGTAGGCCTCGGGATCGAACACGTCGGCGTCGGTCGGGGCGATGTTCATGTCCCCGCACACGACCATGGACTCAGGTCCGGCCGCGAGCTGGTCCCGCAGCGCCGCCAGCCAGGCCAGCTTGTAGCGGTAGTGCTCGGAGTCCGGCACCCGTCCGTTGGGCACGTACACCGACCACACCCGGATCCCCCCGCAGGTCGCCGCCACCGCCCGCGCCTCCTGCCCCGGGAACCCTGGCCCCCCGGCGATCCCCCGCACGACCTCGTCCAGCCCCACCTTGGAGAGGATCGCCACCCCGTTCCACTGCACCTCCCCATGCAGCGCCAGCTCGTAGCCCCGCCCCCCGAGCTCGTCCCCGAGCAGCTCGGTGAACGTCGCATCCCCCAGCTTGGTCTCCTGCAGGCACACCACATCCGGCCGCCGCTGGTCCAGCCAAGGCAGCAACCTCGGCACCCGCTGCTTGACCGAGTTCACGTTCCAGGTCGCGATCCGCACGTGGAGATGATGGGACTCGAACCCACGACCCCCTGCTTGCAAGCCAGATTGGCTTGGGTCGTCACCTCCGCCAGTAGAGGATGGCACAGGTCGAGGGCGCTGTGGGGTTGTCCCTGATTGTCCGCTGGGGACCGGCCAGGACCGCTGTGAACGGCACGGTCGTGGCACGGCTGGGCGAGGACGACATTCGTGACGCCGGGCGGTGGAGGCACCAGCTCGACCCCAGCGTCAGGCCCGATTCCGGCGACGCCTGTCTCGCTGGCAAGGGCCGCCGGCCCGCGGCAGGCCGGTTGGACTTGTCGCTAGGGTCGGCCATGATGAGCGATCGGGTCGTCTCCTTCCAGCGCCGCCACGAGCGGTCGCTGGCTGGGTGCCTGCACTGGGGTGATCGTGGCCGGGAGTCGCAGGGCGAGCGCCGCTCGCCGGCGCAAGCGCCGGATGGATCGTGTCGACCACGACCTCAGCGCCGCAGAGTGGGCTGCGCTCAAGGCGGCCTGGGGTGGGTGCGCCTACTGCGGCGCCTCCGACACCGCGCTGCAGCGAGACTGCGTGCAGGCGCTCTCGCGCGGCGGCCGGTACACGCTCGCCAACGTCGTGCCCGTCTGCCGGTCCTGCAATGCCAGCAAGTGCAACGCCGAGGTCACCGGCTGGCTGCGGCGCAGGCGACTCGACGAACGGGCTTTCCTGCTGCGCCACCTGGAGGTCAATGCCGTCCTCGCACGCCAGTTTCAAGGGCCGAACGCTCTGTGAGCGGAGCAGGTGGAATTCGAACCCAGCGCCGGGCCGCTGTGCCGTCCGAGGTCGTCACGGTGAACGGCCTCGACCTGCGGTGCTGATTCACCGACGGCGACCGCTCGGGAGAAGCCATGCTGTGGTGGCTTCTAATGGCTGGGCATGTCGCCGGGAGCCCAATGAGCAGGAAGCCTCATCGGTATCTCGTTGTCCCCGAGAAGTACCGACTGATGTGGCCCTCGATGCTTCTCACCCTGTGTCTCGCTATATTCGTCACGGGCGTTCTGTCAGACACCTCAAAAAGTCTTCCCAAAATGCAATTCCCAATTCAGTAACTACAAGCCGAAGTTTTGACTTCTGAACATGGTCGTCGTCACCAATCGAGGACGCCGGCTATCGGGTGACTGTCCCGGTCAAGGTCTCTTGACCGGGCCCTCGTTCCGACTCGAACACCGCGCTCATCTGGCCCCCACCGGCGAGTCCCTCAAGGCGGTCGAAGCCCTTCACGACCTTCCAATCGCCGCGTTGTTCCAGGCCAGATCCGGTCGTCGTGAAGGTGATGGTCAGGTTGCCATCGGAGCAACGGAAGATCCTGTCCACCGAATCGAGCGGGGGCTTCTTGGGCCCATCGATGAAGCTCCCCCCGGTGCAGAAGGCTGCGTTGCCAATGGTGGACCCGGAAAGAACCTCCCCGGACGTCTCGTCCCTCGCGTTGAGGGGAGCCACGCGCGTTTTGATCAGGATCGGCTCGCTGCCCTCTTTGGCGCTCGTGCCGGTCTTGTCTCCGCCAGCGGTCGTTCCACCCTCGTCGCCATCCTCGTTGCTACAGCCCGCGATGCCGAAGAGAAAGACCATGAGCAGCACCGTGAAGGCGTTCTTGACCTTGACCATGGCCTGAAGCTAGCCGCGACAGCCGCTTTGCGTCAACCGGATCCACGACCACGGCCCGGCTGCCTTTGGCCAGGGTCTCGGCGGCGTGCTCGGATTGGCCGCGCCACACGACGATGGTGAAGGACGACGCCTTCCGCTCTCACCGACCCGACACCGCCACACGAAACTTCGTCCAGGCGGTCCCGCCCTCGGTGTAGCGGGCCTCGGGGTCGTCCGTGAAGTTGCCGGCGAAGTGGCGCTCCGCTACGAGCACGTGATGGCCGGCCGCGGCCAAGCCATCACCACCGCCCTGGACGTCCTAGACGAGCTGGTTCAGGCCGCCGCGCTGGTCGTGGGCGCTGACCGGGCCTGTTGTGGGTGGAGATGATGGGACTCGAACCCACGACCCCCTGCTTGCAAAGCAGGTGCTCTTCCGGCTGAGCTACATCCCCATGCTGACCTGCGGTTTTGTGGTGCACCACGCTTCATGCACGGTAGCACGGCACTCCAACAGCACCATAGCAACAGCGCACGATTGAGTGGCGTGGGCGCTGGGGAGGCGATGGTATCGGCACAGTTGGCCAAGAGGGATCGAGACTGTATCCGAGCTCGCGCTCAGAGGAAAGGGCGAAGCTGGCCGCGAGAACCCGCCCGGCTTCGCCGCCAGTATCGGGTGGTTCATGGGTTGGCGTACCCCCAGCTGCCGGCGTTCCAGAACACGGTCTCGGTGGTCGGGTTGTGCGCGACGTTGAGGAGGTCTTCACGCCAGACGACGAGACTGGGGACCTGGTAGAGCGGGATCACGGGGAGCTGGGTCCAGAGCTGCTGGTCGATCTGGTTGCCGATGGCGGCCGCCCGGGCCGGGTCCAGCTCGCCGAGCCCTTGTTGGAACAGGGCGTCAACGGTGGGGTCGGCGAACTTGCCGAAGTTGCCGCCACCGCCTGACCGGTAGATGTCCTGGCTGCCGGAGATCGCGAACGGGTTGCCGAGCCAAAAGAAGCTGGCGATGTCGAAGTTGCCATCGCCGACCCACTCGAACAGGGTGTCAACGGTGGTGTTGAACAGGCTCAGCTGGACGCCGGCGTCGGCCAGCTGGGCCTGGAGAAGCTCCCCTTGGGCCCTTCGTCGTGGGTCCTGCTTGGCGAAGGTCGCATAGCGCAGCTCCAGCCGCTGGCCGTCTTTGGCGTAGACGCCGTCGGCGCCAAGGGCCCAGCCGGCCCGCTCCAGCAGGCGCTTGGCGGCTTGGGTGTTGCCCTTGCCGTAGCCGCCGCTGTGGTCCTGGTAGGGCGGCTGGCCGGTGAGCCAGATCCGATTCCCGAGCGGGTGGGCACCGGAATCGACCGGCCGCAGCAGGCGATCGACCAACTGCTGGATGTCGATGGCGGTGGCGATCGCTTGGCGGACGGCCAGCTCAGCCAGGATCGGGTGGTCCAGGTTGAAGGTTAGGTGCTCCCAGCCCAGCGAAGGACGGGCGTGGCTGCGGACCCCGGGCAGCCGCCTGACAATGTTGACCACGTCAGCGGTGGGGGTTGGGCTGAGCAGGTCGACCTCGTTATTGCGCAGCGCGTCGAGCTCGGCGTCGGCGTCGGGCACTAGCCGGATCACGATCCGGTCCAGGTGGGCTTTCGGGCCCCAGTAGTGGTCGTTGCGGCCCAGGGTCACGGTCTCGCCAGGACGGAACCCGGTGATCTTGAACGGCCCCCCCGACGGGATCCGTGCTGGGTGCCTATCGAGGCCGTGGTTCCAGCCGCCTGGCTGCCGGTGGACGTAGTGGGCGGGAAGCAGGTTGGCGAACAGGACCTTCCAGTCGGCGAACCTCTCCTCGAACACGACGGTCACCGTCTTGCCGTCCGCTGAGCCGGTCACCTGCCTGATCCGGTCGTAGCCGGTGGTGGAGTCCGCATCGGTCTTGGGATTGGCGCCGTTGAGGTGCTCCCATAGGTAGATGAAGTCGTCGGCGCCGATCGGCGTGCCGTCCGACCAGCGGGCCTCGGGTCGGATCCGGTAGGTGATGGTCTGGGGGTCGTGGCTCGTCAGCTCGGCGCTGACCATGAAGGTTGGGTCGAGTCGGACCGAGAAGTCGGGATGGACCCGGAACACCGAGGGGTACATGGTCACGGCCACCGCCTGGACGGCGATACCGTCGTCTTTGGAGGTGTTGGGGTTGAACCCACTCGGCTCTTCGATGGTGGCGGTCCGCACCGTCCCGCCCTCCTGGATCCTGACCCTCTGTGGGCTCGGCGCATCGGGGGTGTCGCCGGTGCGCAACACCACAACACCGGCCACGACGACCGCCACTGCGGCCAGGGCGGCCAGCCACCGCCGCCAGCGCACGCTGCTCACCGGTCCAGCCCCAGGCGGTGGGCGACCGCGGCGGCCTCGCCCCGACCGGCCACGCCCAGCTTGGCCAGGATGCGCGAGACGTGCACGCTGGCGGTCTTCTCGGTGATGAACAGCTCCCCGCCGATCTGACGGTTAGTCCTTCCAGCAGCCACCAGCGCAAGTACCTCGGCCTCCCGGCGGGTGAGGCCAAACGATGCCGCCGGGGAGGACGGCGCCTCGGCGGTCGCGGCCGCGGCGACCGGCTCATCCAGGCGCAGGCGGCCCCGGTTGGCAAGCAACTCGATCTCACGGCGCAGGGTCGCTGCCCCCAATGCCACCGTGGTCTGGTGCGCGGCCTGGAGCACCGGCTGGATCTCGGCCCGCGGCCGCTTGGCCGCCAGCAGTGCCTCCGCCTGCCGGAAGCGGGCGTACGCGGCCCGATATGACAGCTCGGCCCGCTCCCAGCACACAGCGGCCCGCTGCCATGCTTGGGGGTCAGACCGTCCTTCCAACCGGGACCGCTCGGCCTTGGCCAGCACCGCATCACAGACCATTCCAGGCTCGGTATCGCCCGCCTGTCCCTGCCGGCCGCTGACTGTTGACACCAAGCCGACCAGCCGTTCAACCCGCTGGCGGGCCTCCTCGACGCCGGACGTGGATCGCCGCGCCCGGGCCAGTTCAGCGCGGTCGGCCGCTGCCCGGAGCCCCAGCACCCAGAACCTCATCCCGATGCGGATGAAATCCGGAACCGGCTCATCCTGCCCAGCCTGAAGTTGCTTCAGGACGCGCAGGCCCTCATCGGCTGCGGCATCTGCGTCGTCGTGGCGGCCCTCCCAGATGGCCAGTTCGCCAAGGCTGGCCAGCCCCCAGGCCGTCTCGTACGACGCCGGGTTCAGCTGCTTGGCCAGCTCCAGATGATGGCGAGCGGACCCGAGGGCGCCCCTACCCACCTCAAGGTCCCCCTTGACCCTGTGGAGCACAAAGGCAGCGGTCGTCTCGCGGCTCAAGGCCTCAGCCAGAACACGGTCACAGGCCTCCCACTCACCAAACTCGAACAGCCCGTCGGCCAGATTGGCGGCCAGGAAGCTGCCCATTGCCTGCTCCAGCCCCAGTTCACGCGCGACCCCCAGACCGCGCCGGGCCACCTCCAGTGCCTCCCGACCCCGGCCGCCGCGCAAGGACAGGACGACGCCGAGGTTGAGGTAAGCGCGAACGATCCCCTCGGCGTTACCGACCTCTTCGGCGATCCGTAGCGCCTCCACCAGGTAGTCGGGGTTCTCGGTGCAGACCCCCAGCATGTCCAGGGCGTGTCCCTCCTCGGCCCGGGCCCCGACCGTCCGGGCGACCACCAACGCCTCTTCGGCCCGGCGCCAGGCATCGCGATACCGCCCGGTCAGCATCAGCGTCTGGGAGTGATAGCCCAGGACGCGGGCCCGCTCGGCCGACGGCTCGGCCGGTAGGATCCGCGCCCCCTCCTCGAGAGCGGTCAGGCACGCCTGCTCGTCGCCGACCGCCCAGTGCTCGCCCGCCAGCTGCATGTACAGCAGCGCCGCCCGCATGGGGTCGCTCGCCAGGTCGAGTTGGCCGAGCGCCTCAGCGACCAGCACCGTCGCCCGCTGGGATCGACCCGAGGATGCGGCGGCGACGGCCGCTCTGGTCAGCAGCTCCGCCTGGTCCAGCCCGGCTGCCCGATCCGGGTCGGTGACCTGTTCCCACAGCTCCAGGGCGCGCTCATAGTGGCGTTGGGCCTCAGGAAAGGCATGGGCCCGTTCGGCGGCCAGCCCGGCCTGGACCCGGGCGGGCAGGGCTCGGGTGGGCTCGCCGGCTGCGTCCCAGTGGGCGGCCAGCTCGGCGGCCGCCACCGCCGGTGGGCCATCGGCCAGCTGGGGCTGATCGGTGAGCGCTTGGGCCAGGTCGGCATGCAGCTGGGCCCGTTCGCCCGGCAGGAGGTCGGCGTCGATCACCTCGCGGAGCAGGGCATGCCGCACCTGGTAGCCGTCCGCGCCGGGTGTGGTGACCAGCAGCTGGCTGGTGACGGCGGCCCGCAGCGCCTCGACGAGCGCTCGATTGTCCAGACCGACGACCGCGGCGAGCAGCCGGTGCGAGACCTCCCGGCCGGCCACCGCGACCACCACCATCACCCGGCGGGCCGGCTCAGGCAGCGTCTGGACTCGGCCATGCAGCAGATCACGGAGAGTGGCAGGCAGCTCGGCCGAGCCGGCCCGCACGACCGCCAACAGCTCCTCGGTGAAGAACGGGTTGCCCTCGGAACGGGCGAACACGCCATCCAACAAGTCCACAGCTGGGACAGCTCCGAGGATGCCGACCAGCTGCGCCTCCGTCTGGGCGTGGTCCAGCCTAGCCAGGTCGATGCGTTCGACCCGGCCGCTGCGATCCAGTTCGGCCAGGTAGGGCCCGAGCCGCTGCTGGCCTGGCTCGTCGTTGCGGTAGGTGACCACCAGCAGCAGCCGCTCCCGCCGCAGGTTGCGGACCAAGAACGCCAGCAGCTGGCGGGTGGAGCGGTCGGCCCAGTGCAGGTCCTCCACCACCAGGACCAGCGGGCCCTGCTCGGCCAGACGCCCGAGCGACCCGAGTAGCAGTTCGAACAGGCGAGCCTGGGCGGCCTGGCCAGCAGGACCCGCTTCGGGAGCGCCCAGGGCGGGCAGCAGGCGCGCCAGTTCGGGCCAGGACGGGCCGACCAGCTCCCGGACCGCTCCCACCCCAACATCGGCGACCAGCGCCCGCAGGATCTCCACGACTGGGGCATAGGGCAGGGCGCCGTCGCCGACCGGCACACAGCCCCCGGCCAGCACCCGGGTCTCGTCGGAGACGTGGCGGCTGGTCAGCTCGGCGATCAGGCGTGTCTTGCCGACGCCGGCCTCGCCCCCCACCAGGACCACAGCCGGGTCAGCATCTGCGGCCCGCCTCCTCGCCGCCTCCAGGAGCTCCAGCTCCTCGATCCGGCCCACGAAGGTGGGGCTCGCCACGCGGCTGCCCATCTCGCCGGGATTATCGCGCGTGACCGGCCAGAGGGAAACGACGGCCGTACGGGGTCGCCGACCAAAGATGGGGAGGCGCCACCCGCCGCGCGTATGGCACATGCCGGATTCGGGCTGGACTCTGCGGCGTGATCCTGAACCTGCCAGCGACGACCGTACTGGCAGGCAACGGAGGAACCATGCAGGTCAAGCAACCGCCCCAGACCACGTCAGCTGCGCAGAGCCTGCGGCGAACCAGCGCGACCCTTGACACCGAGGCCAGAGAGCACCCAGCTCCGGGTGGGGTGAGAAACGGACAGGGTCGGCATGTGCTGGTCCTGACAGCCTTGACGCTGCTGGCTGCGGTCGCCCTGGCGCTCACCATCGTCATGGCCATCCTGGCCGACGCACCCGCCGAACCGGCCCCCCCACATCCGACATCACCGATGCGGTTCGGCCCGTCGATCCACCACGCCAGGCCCTACTGAACCTCACGGGGCGCGCCGCCCGCGACCACCGGACAACCTTGGCGGCGCAGACTGATCGGGCCCTGGACGGACGAGAAAGGGAGGCCGGGATGGCCCTGTTCATAGATGTGCACACAATCAACGGCGGCATTTCGCTGGAAGCCGTCGCCGAGGCTCATGCGGCCGACCTGGCGATCCAGGACGAGCATGCCGTTAGGTATCTGCGCTACTGGGTGGACGAGCGAGACGGGAAGGTCTTCTGTTTGGTGGAGGCGCCCTCGGGTGAGGCTGCCGCCAGGGTCCACCGCCAGGCGCATGGCCAGGTGGCTGACGAGATCTACCAGGTGAGGGAGGGCCTCTAGCCAGGCTCCGCAGCGCCAGGTACATGCCGTCGCCGGTGTTCTCATCGCGCCGCGAGGCTGATCCAGCCGACCATCGGGCAAGCGGGCGAACCGAGCACCCCACTCGGCCAGCTCCAGCACCGCCGCCGGCGCCCCGGCGGCCAGCACCGTGTGCGCGTCATCGCGGCGGCGCTTGCCCACCACCACGACCTCGGCGCCGGCCTGGTGAGCGGCAATCGCGGCCCGCAGCCCGGCCGCCCCTGTCCCGATCACCAGGACATTGGCGACATTGCTACGAGGCTGAGAACTGAGCATGCGACCCGGCCGTTGTGGACCTCTCCGGCAGGGCGGTCGCACCGTCCGCTGAAGCTCTCGCTCTCCCAGGATGCGCTCGGGAGCGTCGGTCCGCGACCCGCTCGACCCCACCGGGCGTGCTGCTCGCCACACAGCGTTCCTCATGGTCGCCGCCGGTCATCATCGCGGGCCGAATGGCCACGGGCGATGATGCCGGCGGCGCTCACTGGGTCTTGATGCAGTAGGTGCGTCCGCGTCCGCCGAGCGACCTCGGGGGTTGCGCCCCTGCCTGCGATCACGACCTGGACCTGCTTGGCGAGCTGCTCGATCTCGTGCGCCTGGTCGAGAAACCCCTCCTCGGTCATGGCCAGGAGGACGACGACCGCGGGGACGACCGACCGGGCGATGTCGGCGACGGGCCCGATCGGGCTGTCGGTCCCGAGGTAGGTGATCCGCCAGCCGCGGCGGTGCAGGGCGACCCCGAACGCCAGCAGGCCGAGCTCATGCTGCTCGCCGGGTACGCAGGCCAGGATGGCGCCTGGGCCCCGACCCTGGCCCCAGCCCTGGGCAAGGCCGAGGAGTCGTCCCCGGAGCAGGTTGGAGGCGAAGTGCTCGTGGGCGACCGACACCTCGCCGGCCTCCCAGCGCTCCCCCAGGCTGTGGAGATACGGAAGGATGACCGCCTGCAGGACCGTCTCGACGGTGTAGGTGGCGAAGAGCCGGTCGAGGGCGGTGTTGGCGGCCTGCTCATCCAGCCGGTCGAGTGAGGCGGTGAGGTCGCCGGTTGCATCTTCAAGCGTGGTGGCCGACGCAGGAACGGTCGGCTGGGCTGGCTCGCCACCGCTCAGCACGAGGCGGGCCGCTTGGGCGGCGGCCAGTCCGCCCGTCACAAGGCCCTGCATGCGCTGGACCCTGGCTTCGTCGGCGGCGCTGTAGAGCCGGAAGCCTCCCGCGGATCGTGTCGGCTGGAGGAGCCCGTACCGCTGCTCCCATGCCCGGAGCAGCTCAGGACTGACCCCGGTCCGCTTGGCCAGCTGACCGATCCGGAGGTAGCCCGCACCGGCATCTGGCGTGGGCTGGGAGTTCCGCGGCTCGTTCACACCCGTACTGTACAAGCAATCGACGATCCCTGTACAGACTCTTGACAACCGGTCGGAGTGCTGGCACAGTCTCGACAGGACCTAGACAAACTCTATACAGAAGGAGGAGGTCCATGAGGAAGCTCAACGCCGCGGCCGCGATCCTCACGATCGTCGGCGGGCTCAACTGGGGCCTGGTCGGCCTGTTCAAGTTCGACCTGGTCGCCGCCGTGTTCGGCGGCATGCAGTTCGGCGAGGTGAACCTCGCCAGCCGCATTGTCTACACCCTCGTCGGGCTGTCGGCGGCCTACCTGGTCAGCCAGCTCCGGACACTCATCCGGGGCTCGGAGCCGGCCCGCGCCAACCTCGTCAGCTCCTGAAGGGGCCTCGGAAAGGATCACGCAATGCTCCGTCTCCTCACTCCTCGTCGCGCCGCCGTGGCCGGGGTGCTCGGAATGGCGCTCCTGGGCGCCGCCTGCAGCAGCAATGATGCCGGCAGCACCGGGACCCAGACGCCGGCCGCCTCGCCCACGACCGCCGCACCGATGACTGCGTCGGGCCCGTTCGGGGCCGCCTGCTCGGCCGTGCCAGCCAGCGGCGCCGGCAGCCTCGAAGCCCTCGCTCAGGACCCCGTGGCCACCGCCGCCTCCAACACCCCCGAGCTGTCGACCCTGGTCACCGCGGTCAAGAAGGCCGACCTGGTCAACACCCTGAACACCGCCCAGGGCATCACCGTGTTCGCACCCACCAACGACGCCTTCGCAGCGGTGCCCAAGCCGACCCTGGACAAGGCCCTTGGCGACCCCAAGGGGCTGCTGACCACCGTGCTCACCTACCACGTGGTCCAGGGCCAGCTCACCCCAGACCAGCTCGCCGGTAGCCACAAGACCCTCCAGGGCAGCACCCTCGAGGTCAGCGGCAGCGGCGAGGACTTCAAGGTCAACGGCAACTCCAGCGTGGTCTGCGGCAACATCAAGACCGCCAACGCCACCGTCTACCTGATCGACCAGGTGCTCCTGCCCAAGAGCTGACCACCACGACAACTATCCAGCCCGGGGGGGGGGGGGGGGGGGGG
>DASZON010000011.1:0-5283 GCA_035550755.1 Actinomycetota bacterium
ACCTCGGCATGGTCAAGGCCGAGCAGGCCCGGTCGGCGGCCGAGGCCAGGGTCCGGGGCGAGCTCGCCGAGGTCGAACGGGTCCGGGCCGTGCGCCAGCGGGCCAAGGAGAAGCTGGACGCCCGCGTGGCCCACCTCGCCGGGGCCGTCGGCGCCCTGCGACGCCGGTCGGCCGAGCTGCGGCGCCTGATCCGCCAGGAGGAGCTGGCCCGCCGGCGCGCCGCCGGCGCCGGGCGGGGGTCGATCCTCGGGTCGGGCCCGCCGTGCGACCTGTCGGGCACCTCGCCGGCCGAGCGCTGGATCATCATGAAGGAGTCCAGCGGCTACCCGACGGCCGACAACCCGACCTCGACGGCGTTCGGCCTCGGCCAGCTCCTGCTCGGCAACCGCATCCTCTACCTGGGCCAGGACTACGCCACCACCGACTGCGGCCGGCAGCTGTGGGCGTTCCGGACCTATGTCCGCGACCGCTACGGCACCGCCGGGCGGGCCAAGGCCTTCTGGCTGGCCAACGGCTGGTACTGAGCCAGCCCCGGGCTAGCTCGTCGAGCGGTCGGCCAGGGTGACGGTGGCCTGCTGCTCGCGGCCGTCGCGGATGAAGGTGATGCGGACCTGGGACTCGGGCTTGCGCTGGCGGAGCTCGCCGAACAGGTCCTCGACGGTGTCGACGGCGGCGTCGTCCATGCGCACGATCACGTCCCCGGGTCGCAGGCCGGCCCGCTCGGCCGGGCCGCCTTGCACGACCTCGAGCACGACCACACCCCTGGCCTGGTCGAGACCGAGCTGGGAGGCGACCTCGCTGGTGACCTGGTCGGGCTGGATGCCCAGGTAGGAGTGGGTGGCCCGGCCGTTCTCGAGCAGCTGGCCGACCACGTCGACGGCGGTGGCGCCGGGGATGGCGAAGCCGATGGCGACCGCTCCCTGCTCGGGCGGGATGTAGGCCACGTTGATCCCGACCACCTGGCCCCGGCCGTTGACCAGGGCGCCGCCGGAGTTGCCGGGCGAGATGGCGGCGTCGGTCTGGATCAGGTCGACCAGGGAGCGGATGCCCTGCTGGGCCGAGCCGGGGATCTCCCGGTGGAGGCCGGAGATGATCCCGGCGGTGACGGTGTTCTGGAACCCGAGCGGGCTGCCCATGGCCACGGCGAGCTCGCCCATGACCGGCAGCTCCTTCTGGAAGGTGGCCGGCTGCAGGTCCTTGCGCTCGACGTCGACCACGGCCAGGTCGGTGTCGGGGTCGGTGGCCCGGACCCGGCCGTCGGCCCGCTGGCCGTCGAAGAAGGCGACCTGGACGGTGCGGACGTCCCCGACCACGTGGGCGTTGGTGATCACGACCCCGTCCCTGGACCAGACGACCCCGCTGCCGGTCCCCTGGTCGTGGGAGATGGTCACCACCGACGGCTCGACCTTGCGGACGACCGCGGGGATGTCGCCGGCCGAGGCCGCCTTGGCGCTGCTGTTGCTGGCCGGGGCGGCGGTCACCGGGGCCGGGGCCGAGCGGGCCTGCGGCTCCTGGGTGAGGGTGCAGCCGGCGAGGACGGCGGCGAGCAGGGCGGTGACGGCAAGGTGGGCGGCGCGGGCGTGCATCGGTGCAGGTCTCCTCGGGGCGGCGGGCCTGGCGGCTGGGGTGCCACCGCGGACCACACCAGAATCCCACGCGACCGGCCTTACAGCCCGTAGGTTTCCAGCAGCCGCAGCCAGACCTCGCTGACCGTCGGGAACGACGGCACGGCGTGCCACAGCCGCTCCAGGGGGACCTCGCCGGCCACGGCCACCGTGGCCGAGTGGAGCAGCTCCTGGACCCCGGGCCCGGTGAAGGTGGCCCCGACCACGACCCGGCGGGCCTGGTCGACGACCAGCTGGCAGGTCCCGGAGATCCCGTTGCCGAGGGTGTAGGCGCCGGCGACCCCGCCGATGGGGGTGGTGACCACCTTGACGTCCACGCCGGCCTGGCGGGCCTGGGCCTCGGTCGGCCCGACGGCGCACACCTGGGGGTCGGTGAAGGTGACCCGGGGGACCACGCCGTGGTCGGCCAGGTCGGCGACATCCCGGCCGAGGATGGCGTCGCCGGCCACCCGCCCCTGGTACTTGCCCATGTGGGTGAGGGGGGCGAGCCCGTTGCAGTCCCCCACCGCGTACAGCCAGCCGCCCTCCACCCCCTCGGCGGCCAGCCGCCGGTCGACCTTGACCGGGCCGCCGCCCTCGAGCCCGACCGTCTCCAGGCCCACCTGGGAGGTCCGGGGCCGGCGGCCGGCCGCCACCAGCAGCTGGTCGGCCTCCAGGTCGCCGGCCCCGTCGCCGAGGGTGACCGTGGCCGGCCCGCCCGGCTCGTCACGGCGGACCGAGGCGACCTCGGTGCCGGTGCGGACGGCGATGCCCTCGGCCTCGAAGGCGTCGCGGACCTCGGCCGAGGCGAACGGCTCCTCGCGGGGCAGGAGGCGCCCGCCTCGCACGACCACGGTGACCTCCCGGCTGCCGAGGCGCCGGAACGCCTGGGCGAGCTCGCAGCCGACCGGGCCGCCGCCGAGCACGACGAGCCGCTCCGGGACCTGGTGGGCCGCGGTGGCGCCGCGGTTGTCCCAGGGCCCGGCCTCGGCCAGGCCGGGCACGGGCGGGATCACCGGGGCGCTGCCGGTGGCCAGGATCACCGCCCGCCGGGCGGTCAGGGTGCGGCTGCCTCCCTCGCGCAGCTCGACGGCGACCCTCCGCTCCCCCTCCAGGCGGCCGCTGCCCCTGACCAGCTCGATCCCCTCGTCCTCGACCCAGCCGAGCGCCCCCTGGTCGTTCCAGCTGGAGGTCATGTAGTCGCGCTGGGCGAAGGCGGCGGCGACGTCGAGCTGGCCGGTGACGGCCTCGGCCGCCCCCGGGACCCTGCGGGCCGCGGCCAGCACGTCGCCAGGCCGGATCAGGGTCTTGGAGGGGACGCAGGCCCAGTAGGAGCACTCGCCGCCGACCAGCTCCCGCTCGACCAGGGCGACGGCCAGGCCGCCGTCGGCGCAGCGGCCGGCGGCAACCTCCCCGGGAGGGCCGGCACCGATCACGATCACGTCGAAGTCGTCCGCCATGGTCACCGCTTTCTTGCCTCGGGGCGCGTAGCATCCTCGCGCCGGCATTGACCGTTAGGAGCATCGCATGCAGCTTGGCATGATCGGCCTCGGCCGGATGGGCGCCAACCTGGTCCGGCGGCTGGAGCGCGCCGGGCACCGGTGTGTGGTCTACGACCACAACCAGCCAACCGTGGAGCAGCTGGCCGGCGAGGGCGCGGCCGGCGCCAGCTCCCTGGCCGACCTGGTGGCCAGGCTGGAGCCGCCCCGGGCGGTGTGGGTGATGGTCCCGGCCGGGGTCTCCGGCAAGGTCGTGGAGGAGCTGGCCGGGCTGATGAACCCCGACGACGTGGTCATCGACGGCGGCAACTCCTACTACCGCGACGACGTGCGGCGGGCCGAGGCGCTCGCCGCCAGGGGCCTGCACTACCTGGACATCGGCACCAGCGGCGGGGTGTACGGGCTGGAGCGGGGCTACTGCCTGATGATCGGGGGCGAGGCCGAGGTCGTGGCCCGCCTCGACCCGCTGTTCCGGGCCCTGGCCCCGGGGCTGGAGGCGGCCGGCCGCACCCCGGGCCGAGGGGGCGACCCGCCGCCCGAGGAGCTCGGCTACTACCACTGCGGGCCCGCCGGGGCCGGCCACTTCGTCAAGATGGTCCACAACGGCATCGAGTACGGGCTCATGGCCGCCTACGCCGAGGGCCTGAACATCCTCCAGCACGCCAACATGGGCAAGCGGGCCGAGGAGGCCAGCGCCGAGGCGGCGCCGCTTCGCGACCCCGAGTTCTACCGCTACGACCTGGACGTGGCCGCCATCGCCGAGCTGTGGCGCCGGGGCAGCGTGATCGGCTCCTGGCTGCTGGATCTGACCGCTCACGCCCTGGTCCAGGAGGACGGGGTGGGCGGGTTCTCGGGGCGGGTGTCGGACTCGGGCGAGGGCCGCTGGACGGTGGCGGCGGCGGTCGAGACCGGCGTGCCCGCCCACGTGCTCACCACCGCCCTGTACGAGCGGTTCGCCTCCCGGGGCGAGGCCGACTTCGCCGACAAGCTCCTGTCGGCCATGCGCAAGGAGTTCGGCGGCCACGAGGAGCTCCCCACCGGGGAGTGACCCCCGGCCGGCTCAGCGGACGGCGGCGGCGCGGGCCTCGGGGGCGGCGGCCAGGAACCGCTCGGCCGCCTCGAGCACGGCCACGCTGTCGCGGCCAAGGCGGACGTCGCAGGGATGCTCGGTCGCCCCGGTGGCGACCAGCCCGGTGAACTGGCCGATGGCCGCGTCCAGGGCGACCAGGTGGTCGAGCCGGAACTCGGGGACGGCGGTGCGGCCCTCGGGGCCCCAGAGCCGCAGGTCGATCCCCTCGGCGGCCGGGGGCACGGTCTGGCTGAGGGCCAGGGTGCTGGAGGCGCCGTCCTGGTGGTGGAGGACCAGGTGGACGGTGTCGCCGAGGCCGGTCCCGGCGGCCACCCGCTCCACCGGCCCCAGGGTCGGCAGGACCAGCGACAGCAGGTGGGGGCCGAGGTCCCAGAGGGCGCCCTTGCGGTGGCGCCAGGGCGAGCCGGCGAACGGACTGCCCGGCTGCAGGGCCGTGCCCAGCCAGGCCCCGTCGCCGCCGTGCCAGCCGCCGCCGGCGGTCGCCCGCTCGGTCCAGGCGGCCACCTCGGGCAGGAACCGCAGGGTGACGAACATCAGGGTGGCCACCTGGTGCTCGGCCGCGGTGGCGACAACCCGCTCGGCGGCGTCCACCGACAGGGCCAGCGGCTTGTCGAGCAGCAGGTGGCGGCCGGCGGCGGCCGCCCGCACGGCCAGCTCGGCCTGCACGTCGGGGGGGACGGCGATGGCGACGGCGTCGACCTCGGCCAGCAGGCGGTCGAGGTCGTCGTGTCCCTGGATGCCGAAGCGTTCCGCGAACGCCGCCGTCCTGGCCGGGTCGCGGCCCCAGACGGCGACCAGCTCGGTGTCCGGGTGGCCGGCGAGGGCGGTGGCGTGGGCCTCCTGGGCCCAGTAGCCGGTGCCGAGGACCCCGAACCGCAGGACCATCAGACGCCCACCCTGGCCTGCTCGTCGAGCTGCAGCCAGGCCAGCCCGCGCAGGTCGAGCCACCAGCGGCCCTCGCCGCGGGCGATGCGCAGCAGGTGCTGGCCGCAGCCCGGGCAGCAGGCGACCGCGCCCATGCCGTGGGCGTACACCAGCATGGCCCCGAGCTGGTTGACGGCCCCGCAGCCGGCGCAGCCGCCGCGCTCGA
>DASZON010000012.1:0-6610 GCA_035550755.1 Actinomycetota bacterium
GGGCCGTGAGCGACGTGTACCGGGCGCTCGCCGACCCGACGAGGAGGGCGATCCTCGACGAGCTGAGCGAGCGGGATGGGCAGACGCTGTTCGAGCTGTGCTCCCGTCTCGCCGTCAAGCACGGGCTGGGCTCGTCGCGACAGGCGATCTCCCAGCACCTCGACGTGCTCGAGTCGGCCGGCCTGGTGAGGACGAGGAGGCAGGGCAGGTACAAGTTCCACCATCTCGACACCGGGCCGCTCGAGACCATCGTCGAGCGGTGGCGACCAACCCACAAGAGGAGCGACCGATGAGGATCTACATCACCTCGGTGCTGGTCGACGACCAGGAGAAGGCGCTGCGCTTCTACACCGGGAAGCTCGGGTTCACCAAGCAGGCCGACGTCCCCCTCGGCGAGCACCGCTGGCTCACCCTGGTCTCGCCCGACGACCCCGAGGGCCCGCAGCTGGCCCTGGAACCCGACGCCCACCCGGCCGCCGCACCGTTCAAGGCGGCCCTGGCCGCCGACGGCATCCCGGTCACCTCGTTCGCCGTCGACGACGTCCACGCCGAGTTCCAGCGGCTCCGCGGCCTTGGCGTCCAGTTCACCCAGGAGCCGGTCGACATGGGCGGCGTGACCACGGCGGTGCTCGACGACACCTGCGGCAACCTGATCCAGATCGCCAAGGCGTAGCCGTTGCCCGACCCGGCCGGCTCGTCGACACTCTCATGGGGAGGGTGCTCGTCGGAGGGTGCGGATGGGGCGTCGGTGGGGGCTGGTCCTGGCGGTGCTGGTCGCGGTGGGCGGGCTGATGGTCGCCGGCCGGACGCTGGACCTGCCCCAGCTCGGGGTGGCGCCGGCCGAGCCCCCGACCACGGCCGCGCCTGACCAGGTGTCCACCGTCGCCACCCTGCCGCCGACGGTGATCCCGGACGCGTTGCGGCGGCCGCTGCGACTGCCGAGCCCCGGGCGCGACGGCTCCTGTCCGGCCACGCCGGTGGAGGGGCCGCGGCTGACGGCGGACCACCCCGTGGCGGCGGTCGCCGTCGGCGGCGGGCCGGTGTACCCGGTGCTGTTCCGGGCCGGTCCGGGCGTCCTGCTCGACCGGTCGGCGGTGGCCTACTGGGACGCCCCTGGGCCGCCGCGCGGGGTGGTCATCGTCCGCGGCCACCGGCTGGGGGCGCCCCAGGACCGGGTCCGGTTCCTGGACGACAACCAGCAGCCGGCGCTGGTCCACGTGCTCGACCCGGCCGCCGCCTATCCGAACGGCCGCAGCGGCAACTGGTGGCGGGCGACCCGCCTGCGCGCCGGTACCGGCTGCTACGGCCTCCAGATCGACGGGCTCACGTTCAGCCAGGTGCTGGTGGTCGAGTTCCGCTAGGCGCCGCCCCGGGCCAGGGAGACCAGGTGCGGCTTGGGACGGTCGTCGACGACCAGGCGGAACACGTCGGGGCGGTTGTAGTGGCCCACCGGGTCGAACCAGCGCCGGCGGGCCCGGGCGGCGTCCAGGTCGAGGGTGGCGAGGAGGATGCCCTCGTCGCGGACCAGCGGCCCGGCGAGCACGGTCCCGGTCGGGTCGACGATCACCGAGTAGCCGTCCAGCATCCAGTCGCCGTGCGGCTCGACCCCGCGCCACAGGCGGCCGCGGTCGGGCACGCTGTCCGGCACCTCGGAGAACCGGGCCGCCGGGGCCACCCCGATCACGTGGCACACACCCTCGCGGGCGATGTGGCGCATGCTGGCCACCCAGAAGTCATGGGTGGCCAGGGTCGGCGCGACCCAGATCTCGACCCCCTTGGCGTAGAGGGCGAAGCGGGCCAGGGGCATGTAGTTCTCCCAGCAGATCAGCCCGCCCACCCGGCCCACCGGGGTCGGGTGGACGTCCAGGTCGGAGCCGTCGCCCATGCCCCAGACCAGCCGCTCGGCGTGGGTCGGGACCAACTTGCGGTGCCGGCCGAGCAGCCGGCCGTCGTCGCCGAAGTACAGGACCGTGTTGTAGATGGTGCCGCCGTGGGGCTCGCGCTCGTTCACCCCCATGACCAGCTGCACCCCGGCGGCGCGGGCGGCCGCGCCCAGCCGGTCGGTCACCGGGCCGGGCACGACCACCGACTGCTCCAGCAGCCGCAGGTGCCAGGCCGCGTCCTCGCCCGGCAGGACCTCGTCCACCCAGGCCGGCCAGGCGGGCAGGAAGGCCTCGGGGAAGACGACCAGCCGGGCGCCGTCGGCGGCCGCCTTCTCGATCAGGGCCAGGGCCTTCTGCAGGCTGGCCTCCAGGTCCAGGAACACCGGGGCGGCCTGGACGGCGGCCACCTTGACCTTCGACTCCGGCATGGTGTCCTCCTCGGGATCGTCGCCGGCCCTAGGGCGTGGCCGGCCTGCGGATGACGGCCTCCAGGTGGTCCATGCGCAGGACCAGGGTGTGGTCGTCGGAGACGTTGAAGCGCCTGACCGTCTCGACCATCTCGGCCTTGAGGGCGCTGGCGCCGTCGCCGCCCAGGGCGGCCAGGGCCCGGTTGGTCGGGCCGTAGAAGGTGGCGAAGAACTCCGCCTGGTGCTCGGGCGAGGGGAAGCGCCACAGGAAGCTGCGGCGGGGGGCCGAGATGGCCACCTCGGGACCGAACAGCTCCCGCAGTCGCTGCTCGCTGCCCCACTCGACCGGCGGGCGGACCCCCGGGGGCGGGGGCAGGTGGCGGCCGATGGCCCGGAACAGCTCGCCGACATAGCTGTCGGGCGTCCAGTTGACCATGCCGATGCGGCCGCCGGGCCGGCAGACCCGCAGCAGCTCGCTCGCCGTCCGCTCCTGGTCGGGGGCGAACATGGCCCCGCAGGTCGACAGCACCGCGTCGAAGGAGCCGTCGGCGAAGGGCAGGTCCTCGGCGTCGGCCTCCCGGAAGGTCACCTCCAGCCCCTCGGCGTCGGCGCGCCGGCGGGCCCGCTCCAGCAGGGAGGGGACGTAGTCGATGCCGGTGACCTGGCAGAAGCGGCGGGCCGCGGCCAGGGCGGCGTTGCCGTTGCCGCAGGCCACGTCCAGGACCCGCTCGCCGGCCCGCAGGTCGACGGCCTCGCACAGCAGCTCGGCGGTGGCCAGCAGCCGGGTGCCGACCGCCGAGTAGTCGCCTGAGGCCCAGGTGGCCTGCTGCCGCTGCTTGATGGTGGCGATATCCATGGAGACCTCCCCGGTCCCGCGACCCGCCGTGTCCGGGTCGGTGTACGTCGACCCTAGGTCGCGGCCCCCCATGCGGGGATCGGGAGCGGCTCCCTACCTCTGGCCCTCCGGCTCCCCATCTCTGGCCGGGGCGAGCCCGAGGCGGCGGGCGGCCGCGGCCGCCTCGCGGCGCGAGCCGACCCCGAGCTTGGCCAGCAGGGCCGACACGTGGTGGCCGACCGTCTTGACCGACAGCGACAGCCGGGCGGCGATCTCGGCGTCGGTCAGGCCGTCGGCCAGCAGCTCCAGCACCTCGACCTGGCGGGCGGTCAGGCCGGCCGGGTTGGCGGCCGTGGCCCGGTTCGGGCCGCGGGGGACGCGCAGGGTGCCGCGGTGCCGCAGCTGGCGCCGGAGCCGCTGGGCCGCCTGCCGGGCGCCGAGGCCGTCAAGGACGGCCAGCGCCTCCAGCAGGGCCGCATCCTGGTCGCCGCAGGCCAGCGTGAGGGCCCGGTGATAGGGAAAGCCGAGCTCCCGCCAGGCGTCGGCGGCGGCCCGCCAGTCGCCGGCCAGCAGCAGCCGGTGCGGCTCGGCGGCCACCGCCGGGACCGGCGGCGACGCGCCGGCGAGCCGCAGCCAGAAGGCCAGCTCCCCGGCGAACCAGCGGTGCCCGGCCTGCTCGGCGAGCTCGAGGACGCCGGCGGCCTCCTCGGCGGCGCGGCGGTCGTCCCCGTGCAGCCAGGCGTACTCGGACCTGGCCGCGGCCACCGGGGCGACCCACTGGAGCTCGCTGGTGGCGAAGGCCTGTTCGGTGGCCTCCTGGAGGGTGGCCGCGGCCCCGGGATCGCCGCGGCGGGCCTGCAGCAGGCCCAGCGGCACCAGGGCGTCCACCACCCTGGCGCCACCCTCCACCGGCTCGGCCAGTGCGGCGCGGGCGTCCAGCTCCGCGCCGGCCCAGTCCCCCTGGTCGAGCCGGACCCGGGCGCGGTGCCCGAGCACGTGCTGGACCCAGCCGGACAGCTCCTGGGCCTGGACGAAGGCCAGCGCCCGGTCGAGGTCCTGGCGGGCGTGGCGTTCGTCCCGGAGCTCGGCGCCGACGGTGGCCAGGTTGCCCACCGCCCGGGCGGCGTGGTCGGCCAGGCCGGCCGCGACCGCGACCTGGAAGGCCTCCTCCAGGTCGGCCCGCCCGCCCAGGTCCCCGTCCTGCAGCCGGGCCGAGCCGATGTTGGTCAGGGCGTGGGTGAGCGTCTCCTGGTCGTCGAGGCGCCGGGCCAGCTCGATCGCCCGGGCGGCCCAGTCCATGGCCGCCTCGCTGCGGCTGGCGAGCATGTCGAGCTGGGCCTGGTTGCTGTAGGCCATGGCCAACTGGTGGCCGGCGGGGAGCGGCTCGAGCACGGCGATGGCCCGGGCCGAGGCCGCCTCGGCCGCCTGGCGGCTGCCGTCCCACCAGTGCAGGCGCGACAGCCAGCGCAGGGACTCGCCCAGCCGCTCGCGGTCGCCGGCCGCCTCCCGGAGCTCCACCGCGGCCTCCCGGGCCGTGACCGCCTCCCTCGACAGCCCGGACAGGTAGGCCTCGACCGAGTAGCCCTCCAGCAGCTCGGCCCGGGCTGCCGGGGGGAGCCGCTCGGCGTGGGCCAGCACCGCCCGGTAGTGCCCGACGGCCTCGCGGTGGGCGGCGACGGCCGCCGCCTGCCGGGCCGCCTCGGGCGCGTACCGCACCACGGCGTCGGCGTCGCCGGCCTCGCGGGCGTGGTGGACGAGCCGGGCCACGTCGACCTGTCCGGCGCCGGACAGCACCTCCAGGACCCGCCGGTTCAGCTCCCGGCGGGCCAGGGCGGACAGGGAGCCCTCGACCGCCTGGCGGAGCAGCTCGTGGCGGAACCCGACCGTCTCGGGGCCCGCGACCAGCAGCCCGGCCGACACCCCGGCCTCGACCGCCGCCGGCGGCGGCCCCACGGCCCGGTCCAGCAGCCACTGCTCGGCCCGGGTCGGGACCACCGCGACCAGCCGCACCACCTCCGGGGCGTCGGCCGGCAGGCCGCCGGCCCGGGCCAGGACCAGGTCGCCGACGGTCGGCGGCACGCCGGCGTCGGCGGTGGTCAGGACCTCGGTGACCAGCAGCGGGTTCCCCCCGGTGAGGGCGCGCAGCCCGGCCGCCGGGCGGTCGGCCCGGCGGGCCAGCTCGGCCACGGCCCGCTCGGACAGCGGCTCCAGCTGCAGGCGGCGCACCGCCTCGGGGGGCAGCCGGCCGACCACCGCGCGCAGGGGATGGTCGACGGCCAGCTCGTCGTCCCGGTAGGTGACCACCAGCAGCGCCCGGGTCCGGGCGATGCGCCGGCCCAGGAAGACCAGCAGGTCCATGGTCGCCTCGTCGGCCCAGTGGGCGTCCTCGACCACCATCACCTGCGGCCCGGCCCCCTGGTCGAGCTCGTCCAGGAGGGCCGCGAAGAGCTGCTCGCGCGGGCCGCCGGCGGCCAGCAGGCCGGCCAGCCGGCCGCCGGTCTGGCGGGCGATGTCGTGCAGCGGCCCAAGGGCCCGGGGGGTGAGCAGCGGGTCGCAGGCCCCGAGCAGGACCCGGGCCCCGGCCGCCTGCCGCTCGGTGAACCGCCGCACCAGAGCGGACTTGCCGATCCCGGCCTCGCCGGCCACCAGCGCGACCCGGCCGCCGCCGGCCGCGGCGGCCAGCTCGCCGTCCAGCTCCTCCAGCACCCGGTCACGTTCGAGCAGGTCCATCACAACGTGACGGTATCCGGATGCCGGCGCCGTGGCCTAGGGGGCGTCCCGCTCGAGGTCGGCGACCCCGTCCTCGCCGTAGTAGCGGAGCGACGAGTAGCCGTAGTCGGCCAGCAGGCCGACCAGCTTCTTGGCGCGCTCCCGGGTGGGGGCGATCAGCCACATGGCCGAGCCGCCGCCCTGGGCGTTCTCCAGGAAGCGCCGCCTCGCCGGAGGGTCGGCGGACAGGGCGGCAACGGCCCTGGCCAGCAGGGAGCGTTCCTTCTGGAGCCGGGACAGGTTGCGAAGGAGCTCCTCGGACCCGTACAGCCGCATCTCCTGCTCGGGCACGCCGTGCTCCATGAGGCCACGGTGGGCGCGCCCCGCCTCCTCGGGGTCACCGAAGAGCACCACCAGATATCCCGTGGCCGTGATGTACCAGGGACGCAGCGTCCCTTCCCCCGGCCGTTCCAACGGCCAGTCATGCGACTCGGTCACGGCGATCAAATCCTCGAAGTGGTCCACGCGGCCGTGCCCCGATCACGGTCGACGGCCGCCCGCAAGCCTACCGTGACCAGGGGGTCGAAGCCGACCCCGAACACGTTGACAGATCCGGGGCGCTCGGGCACCGTGATGGGCCATGACCGGCGTTCGCCTCACCCGCAACCGCGCCCTGGACTACGGGCGGGTCGTGCGGTGCGCGTGTCCCGGGGCCCGGCGGTCACTCCGCGCGACGTAGCGCACCTCGACTCTCG
Source organism: Actinomycetota bacterium (assembly GCA_035550755.1). Taxonomy (GTDB): domain Bacteria; phylum Actinomycetota; class CALGFH01; order CALGFH01; family CALGFH01; genus CALGFH01. The sequence continues at coordinate 6,590 of DASZON010000012.1, forward strand.
ACCGCCGGGCCGCCCGCCGCC
>DASZON010000013.1:0-15310 GCA_035550755.1 Actinomycetota bacterium
GTACAGCGCGCCCACCGCCGGGTCGCGGAACAGCACCGCCCCGCAGCCGTACGGCTGGAGGCCGTGCTTGTGGGGGTCGACCACCACCGAGTCGCAGTCCCCCACCGCCCGCAGGCGGGCCGCCGTCTCCGGGCCGAGCAGCTTGGCCGAGTCCTCGTCCCAGGCCAGCAGGGTGAAGAACCCGCCGTAGGCGGCGTCCACGTGCAGCCGGCAGCCATAGCGGTCGCGCAGGGCGATGGCCTCGGCGACCGGGTCGACCGCGCCCAGCCCGGTGGTGCCGGCGGTCAGCACCACCGTCCCCACCCGGCCCGTGGCCAGCACCGACTCGAGCGCGTCGAGGTCCATGCGGCCGGCCGCGTCCGCCGCCACCGGCACGCTCTCGACCCCGAGGACCTCGCACATGCGGCCGTGGGTGTAGTGGGCCTCGGTGCTGTGGGCGACGGCCCTGCCGGGGTGGAGCTGGCGGGCCACCCACAGGGCCTCCAGGTTGGCGATGGTGCCGCTGGAGGTCAGGTGGCCGAGGGTGTCGCCGGGGAGCCCGAACATGGCCGCCAGGTCGCCCACCACCTCCTTCTCCATGGCCCCGGTGGCCGGCCCCCCGTCCAGGGCGTGGTTGTTGGGGTTGACGGTCATGGCGGCCAGGTAGCCGGCCACCGCCACCGGGTGGGGCGGCTTGAGCATCTGGCCGGCGTAGCGGGGATGGAAGAACGGGTAGTTGTCCTGGAGTCGCCCGGTGTAGTCCTCCCAGGCGGCGGCCAGGCGGTCGGTGTCGACCTCGGTCGCGGGGGCGGCGGTGACCGGCTCCCAGCGGGCCCGGAACGCCCGGTCGAAGGCGCAGGCCGCGTCCAGGTAGGCGCCAAGGTCCATCTCGTCCCTCCGTGGCCGGATCGAGACCGGGTCACGCTCGCTCCGTGACCGGCCGGCTCCAGGATGCTACGCGGCGCGACCACCACGCACATGGCCGGGCCGGCCGCACCAGGCGTACGAGGGGGCGCCTGGTGCGGCCTCTTTCCCGGGGCGGCGGCCGCCGGCTCTTACACTGGTGGCATGGACGCCGTGCCGACCGACCGGGACCTGGTGGCCATCGGGCTGCTCCAGGACCCGGTGCGCCGGGCCCTGTACGGGCACGTGGTCGCGACCGGGGCCGAGGTCAGCCGCAACCAGGCCGCCGAGGCGGTCGGGGTCGCCCGCAGCCTGGCCGCCTTCCACCTGGACAAGCTCGTCGAGGCGGGGCTGCTGGAGGTGAGCTTCCGGCGGCTCGGGGAGCGGCGGGGCCCCGGGGCGGGGCGGCCGGCCAAGCTCTACCGGCGGGCCGCCGGCGAGGTCGCGGCCACCTTCCCCCCGCGGACCTACGAGACCGCCGCCCACCTGCTGGCCGAGACGGTCGAGCAGGCCGGCGCCGACCTGGAGCTGCAGGCCGCGGCCAGGCGCGCCGGGTCCGAGGCCGGCCGCGGGGTCCGGCCCGGCCCGCCCGGCCCGGACCCGTCGATCGAGCAGGTCCTGGCGGCCAGGGGCTACGAGCCGTACGCCGACGGCGACGCCCTGCGGCTGCGCAACTGCCCCTTCGCCGGCCTCTCGGCCGAGTTCCCGGTGCTGGTCTGCGCCATGAACCTGCGGCTGATCGAGGGGCTGCTGGAGGGCATCGGGGACGCGCCGGGCCGGGCGGTCCTGGACCCGGCCCGCGGCCGCTGCTGCGTCGCCGTCCTCTAAATGCAATCACGATTGACATAGAATTGGGCCCGTGGTCTGCTGGCGCCATGGCCGCCGAGCACCTCGCCCAGGTGAACATCGCCACCCTCCGGGCGCCGCTGGACGGACCCGAGCTGGCCGGGTTCGTGGCCGAGCTGGAGCCGATCAACGCCCTGGCCGACGCCAGCCCCGGGTTCGTGTGGCGGCTCCAGACCGAGGACGGCGACGCCACCGCCATCCGGCCCTACGACGACGACCGGATCATGGTCAACCTCTCGGTCTGGGAGTCCTTCGAGACCCTGCGCGGCTTCGTCTACTCGACCCGGCACCTGGAGGTCATGGGCCACCGCCGGGCCTGGTTCTCCCGCATGGCCGACCCGTTCCTGGCCCTGTGGTGGGTGCCGGCCGGGACCATCCCGACCGTGGCCGAGGCCCGGCGGCGCCTGGAGCTGCTGGCCCGGCAGGGGCCGGGGCCGGACGCCTTCACCTTCCGGGCGCCGTTCCCCCGTTCCGCGAGGCGATGATCCGCTCCAGCAGCCGGGCGACCCCGTCGTCGCGGTTGCTCGCGACCACCTCGTCGGCCGCGGCCAGCACCGCCTGATCGGCGTTCGCCACCGCCACCCCGAGCCCGGCCCAGTCCAGCATGGGCAGGTCGTTGGGCATGTCCCCGACGGCCACGACCTCGGCGGCGACGATCCCGAGGCGGCGGCAGAGCCGCTCGAGGGCGAACGCCTTGGTCACCCCGGCGGCCGAGATCTCCACCAGGCGCAGGCCGGCCCAGGTGACCACGGCGTCGTCGCCGACGCCCCGGCGGGCCCGCTCGGCGACCTCGGGGAAGGCCATGGTCGGGTGGCGGACCAGCAGCTTGGTCACCGGCCCGGTGATCAGCTCCAGGGCGTCGGCCTCGAGCACGCCCGCCGGGGCGGCGACCAGGCCGTCGCTCCAGCCGGCCTCGCGGCCGAACCCGCCCTCCAGCTCGACCGCGAACAGCGCTCCCGGGATGGCCTCGCGCAGGCCGTGGACCAGCCGGGTGGCCAGCTCGGCGGCCAGCGGGGTGGAGTCGAGCACGGTGCCGGCGTCAAGGTCCCACACGATCGCCCCGTTGGCGCAGATGGCCACGCCCCCGACCCCGATCCGCGCCGCGATCGGGCCCAGGCTGCGGGGCGGCCGCCCGCTCACCAGCACGACCGCGATCCCGGCGGCCCGGGCCGCGGCCAGGGCGGCCCGGGTCCGGTCCGACACCGTCTCGTCGGGGAGCAGCAGGGTGCCGTCGAGGTCGCTGGCGACCAGCCGGACGTTGTCCATGGCTCCACGGTAGCGGGCGGAACCGGGTCGAACCCGCCCCGGGTCTGTGCCATCCTGGGCGGTCCGTGCGTTTCTATCTGGCCCTGCTCGGCGCCGGCTTCCGCCGCCAGACCACCTACCGGCTGGCGTTGGCGGCCGGGCTGGCCACCAACGCCTTCTTCGGGGTGGTCCGCACGGCCGTCTTCTTCGCCCTCTACCGGGAGCGCGACCAGGTGGCCGGGCTGGACATGGCCGACGCGCTCACCTACGTGTGGGTCCTGGAGGGGATGTTCGCCGTCGTCTGGGCGCCGTGGGTGTGGGAGATGTCGGAGGCCATCCGCTCGGGCGAGTTCCTGGTCGAGCTGCTGCGCCCGGGCGACCCGTACCTGCGCCTGCTCGCCTTCGACCTCGGGCGGACCCTGAGCGTGCTGGCCACCCGGACCTTCCCCACCCTGGTGGTGGCCGGCCTGGTGCTCGACCTGGACCTGCCGGCGACCCTGGGCGGGCTGGCCTGGCTGGCGGCCAGCCTGGTGCTGGCCGCGGTGGTCAGCTTCCAGTTCCGGTTCCTGTTCGGGTCGGCCGCGTTCTGGACCCCCGACTACCGGTCGATGTTCCTGCTCGTATTCCCGGTGCTGTGGCTGGCCTCGGGGTTCGTGATCCCGGTCGACTTCTTCCCCGCCGGGCTCCGGGCCCTGGTCGACTGGAGCCCGCTGATCCCGCTGCTGATGGCCCCGGTCCGGGTGGCCACCGGCGGCCCGGCCGCCCCGGCCGTGGCCGGCCAGGCCGCCTGGGTCCTGGTCCTGTGGCTGGCCGGGCGCGGGGTCCTGGCCGGGGCCGGGCGCCGGCTGGTGGTGCACGGTGGCTGAGCGGCCGGGGGTCTACCTGCGGCTGGCCGCGGCCAGCCTCCGGGCCAACGCCCGCCGGCCCGCCTACCTGGCCGTGCGCACCGCGGCGGCGGCCCTGCTGGTGGTGATCGAGGTCGCCGGGGTGGCCCTGCTGCTGGACCGGTTCGGGTCCGTGGGCGGCTGGCGGCCGGCCGAGGTCCTGCTGCTGTTCGGGCTGGCCTTCGCCGCCCAGGGCCTGGCCCTGGTGGTGGGGAACTCACTGGAGACCGACAAGGTGTCGGAGCTGGTCCGCCGGGGCACCTTCGACCAGGTCCTGACCCGGCCGGCCTCGCCGCTGGGCTGGGTGGTGGCCAGCTACGCCGACATCCGCTTCCTCGGCCGGGCCCTGGCCGGGGCCGGGTCGGTGGTCTGGGCGGCCGACCGGGCCGGGGTGGTCTGGACGCCGGGGCGGGCCGGGCTGGCCGCCATGGCCGTGGCCTGCGCGGCCGCGGTCGTGTTCGGGATCCTGCTGGGCGCGGCCGGGTTCACCTTCGTCACCGTCCAGGGCAGCGAGGCGGTCAACGTGCTCGTCTACGGCGGCCTGTACCTGTCCAGCTACCCCCTGCAGATCTACGGGTCGGCGCTGCGGTTCCTGTTCCTGTGGGTGGTGCCGGTGGGCCTGGCCATCTACGTCCCGGCCCTTGGGGTGCTGGGCCGCCAGGGGCCGCCGGGGCTGCCCGAGTGGCTGGTCTGGCTGACCGCCCCGGTGGCCGTGGCCTTCCTGGCCGCCGGCGGGCTGGCCTGGCGGGCCGGGATCCGCCACTACGTGGGGGCGGGCTCGTGAGCCCGGAGGGGTTGGGGAACTCCGAGGGGGTGGCCCGATGACCTCCGCCATCGAGGTGGCCGGGCTCCGCAAGGTGTTCCGGACCCGCCGGGGGCCGGTGGAGGCGGTGGCCGGGATCGACTTCCGGGTCGGGGCCGGCGAGTTCGTGGGCTACGCCGGGCCCAACGGGGCCGGCAAGTCGACCACGGTCAAGATGATGAGCGGCATCCTGCTGCCCAGCAGCGGCCGGGTCGAGGTCTGCGGGCTGGTCCCCTACCGGGAGCGCAAGCGCCTTGCCCGGCGCATGGGGGTGGTGTTCGGCCAGCGCACCCAGCTGTGGTGGGACCTGCCCCTGCGGGAGTCCTTCGAGCTCGTCGGCCACCTGTACCGGGTGCCGGCGGCTGACCGGCGGGCCCGGCTGCGCCGCCTGGAGGAGGTGCTGGCCCTGGGACCGCTGCTGGCCGTGCCGGTCCGGTCGCTGTCGCTGGGCCAGCGGATGCGGGCCGAGCTGGCGGCGGCCGTGCTCCCCTCCCCCGAGGTGCTGTTCCTGGACGAGCCCACCATCGGGCTCGACGTCGAGGCCAAGGCGGCGGTGCGCGAGTTCCTGGGCCGGCTGAACCGCGAGGACGGCACGACCGTCATCCTGACCACCCACGACCTGGACGACATCACCCGGCTGTGCAACCGCCTGATCGTCATCGACCACGGCCGCATCGTCTTCGACGGCACCATCGACCAGCTGCACGCCGCCTACGGCAGCACCCGCATGCTGGTGGTCGACCTGGCCGACCCGGCGGCCGCCCTCGCCGCCGGCCCCGGCTGGGCCGGTGCCCGGCTCGTCCGGGCCGAGGGCCACCGCCGCTGGATCCGCTTCGCCCGCGACCAGGTCTCGGCCGCCGACCTGGTCGCCCACATCCTGGCCGAGCACCAGGTCCTCGACCTGTCGATCGTTGAGCCCGACATCGAGGACGTGGTCCGCCGCCTCTACCGCGGCGACCCGGATCCCTAGGGAGCTGCCCACCCGCCCGGGCTATGCCCGGCGGCCGGACGCGACCAGGGCCAGCCCGGGGAACTCGAGCCCGTCGGGGGTCTGGTAGGGGCGGACCGCCTCCTCGAGCCGGGCCCGCAGCTGCTCCATGGCCGGCGCGGGCAGCATGGCCAGGCGCTTGGCCAGCGGCCCGGCGAGGGCCGAGGTCCTGGTCAGCCAGGCGTCGAAGGAGGCGTCGCGCAGCGGCACCGGCAGCTCGTCGACAGCCACCTCGGCCAGCCCGGCCCCGGTCAGCAGCCGGCCCAGCCGGTCGCCGTCCTCCAGGGCGAACGGCCCAGGGATCCCGGGCGGCGGCACGGGCGCGCCGACCTGGGCGCTGACGGCGTCGAACACGACGGCCAGCCAGGGGTTGCGGGCCCGCGGGCCCCATACCGAGACCGCCATCCGGCCGCCGGGCCGCAGGACCCGCCGGATCTCGGCCACGGCGCGGGCCGGGTCGAAGGCGAACATCAGGCCCTCGCGGCACAGCACCACGTCGTAGGCCTGCTCGGGCTGGTCCAGGTCGTCCAGGTCAAGGGTCAGGGCACGGACGTTGCCCAGCCCGAGCGCCGCGGCCCGGGCGGCGGCGATCGCCGTCATCTCGGCGGCGACGTCGGACACGACCACCTCGCCGGCCGGGCCGACCAGCGGGGCGGCGGCGATCCCGACCCCGCCGGGCCCGCAGGCCAGCTCGAGGAGCCGCTCCCCGGGCCGGGGCGAAGTCACCTCGAGCAGCCGGGCGGTCATGGCCGCGCCCCGGGTGTCGGCGTACCCGGCGTGCTCGCCCCAGGCGGGGGCGACCAAGGCCCACATGCCGTGCAGCTGGCGGCGCTCGATCATGGTGGTGTCCATCGCCGGCTCTCCTAATTTATATACTCGTTGCATGTAATGAATTCAGGTGTACGATACTCGAATGCGCGAGCCTGTCAAGCCTCGGCGGAGCTACCACTCCCCGCGCCGCCAGCAGCAGGCGGCCGCCACCCGCCAGGGGATCCTGGAGGCGGCCGAGCGGCTGTTCGAGGAGCGGGGCTACCCGGCCACCACCATGGAGCAGGTCGCCGACGAGGCCGGGGTGGCGCTCAAGACCGTCTATGTGGCCTTCACGACCAAGAGCGGGCTGCTGCGGGCCCTGTGGGACCTGCGCCTCAAGGGCGACCAGGAGGACGCGGGGGTCGCCGACCGGTCCTGGTACCGGGAGGTCGTGGAGGAGCCCGACCCCGCCCGGCAGCTCCGGCGCAACGCCCGCAACGCCCGGGTGGTCAAGGAGCGGATCGCCGGCATCCTCAAGGTGCTGCGGTCGGCGGCCCCGGTGGACCCCGACGCGGCCGCCCTCTGGCGCCTCATCCAGACCGACTTCTACGACAACCAGCGGGTGGTGGTGGCCTCCCTCCACGCCCGTGGGGCGCTGCGCCCGGGCCTGGGCGTGGCCCGGGCAACCGACATCCTGTGGACGCTCAACCACCCCGACGTGTGGCTGCTGCTGGTCGGCGAGCGCGGCTGGACCCCGGGGCAGTGGGAGCGGTGGTTCGCCGCCACCGCCCGCGAGCAGCTGCTCGGCGCCTAGGCGGGGTGGCGGGCCCAGGCCTCGATGGCCGGGCGGAGGGCGCGGAACGCCTTGCCGCGGTGGGAGGCGGCGTCCTTGGTCGCCTGGTCGACCTCGGCGCTGGTGCGGTCCCAGCCGTCGGGGAGGAACACCGGGTCGTAGCCGAAGCCGCCGGGTCCCCTGGGGGCGTCGAGGATCCGGCCCTCCCAGGCGGCCTCGGCGTGGTCCTCCCTCCCCGTGACCGGGTCGTGGAGGGCGGCCACGCAGCGGAACCGGGCCGTGCGGCGCTCGGGCGGGACCCCGGCCAGCTCGGCCAGGAGCTTGTCCAGGTTGACCTGGTCGCTGGCGCCGGGGCCGGCGTAGCGGGCCGAGCGGACCCCGGGGGCGCCGCCGAGGGCGTCGGCCTCCAGACCGGAGTCGTCGGCGACCGCGGCCAGCCCCGACCAGGCGGCATAGGCCCGCGCCTTGAGCAGGGCGTTGGCCAGGAAGGTGTCGCCCGTCTCCTCGACCTCGGGCGGGTCGCCCCGTCCCACCTCGGTGAGCCCGACCAGCTCGACCGGGAGCCCGTGCAGGATCGTCCGCAGCTCCCGCAGCTTGCCCTGGTTGGCGCTGGCCAGCAGCAGCCGCGGGCGCGGCCGGCCGGGCCGGGTCACCCGGTGCGGCCCTCGCCGAGGTCGAGCGAGGCCGGGCCGAGGGCGAGGCGGCGCAGGGGCGGGATGGCCGCCTCCTCCAGCATCGGCCCCAGGGCCTGTTTCTGGGCCTTGACCAGCTGGGCGATGCCGGCGGCGGCCAGGTCGAGCAGGGTGTCGAGCTCGGCCCGGCTGAACGGCTCGCGCTCGGCCGTGCCCTGGACCTCGACCAGGCCGCCGAGCCCGGTCATGACCACGTTCATGTCGGTCTCGGCGCGCACGTCCTCCTCGTAGGGGAGGTCGAGGCAGGGGGTGGCGTCGATCATCCCCACGCTGACCGCGGCCACGTGGTCGCGGAGCGGGAACGACTTGACCCGCTTCTCCTGCTGGAGGCGGTGGCTGGCCGCGAACAGCGCCACCCAGGCGCCGGTGATGGAGGCGCAGCGGGTGCCGCCGTCGGCCTGGAGGACGTCGCAGTCGACCCACAGGGTCGACTCCCCGAACGCCTGGGTGTCGGTCACGGCCCGCAGGGACCGGCCGATCAGCCGCTGGATCTCATGGGTGCGGCCGCCTGGGCGGCCCTTGGCCACCTCGCGGCCCGAGCGCTCGCCGGTCGCCCCCGGCAGCATGGCGTACTCCGAGGTCACCCAGCCCTTGCCGCTGCCCCGCAGGAACGGCGGCACCCGGTCCTCGTAGCTGACCGCGCACACCACCTTGGTCCGGCCCAGCTCGACCAGGGCCGAGGCGAAGGCTGTCTCCTGCCAGCCGAGGGTGATCGTCACCGGGCGCAGCTCGTCGGGCGCCCGCCCGTCCTTGCGTCCCATCAGAGCTCGTGCACCTCCAGCTCGGTGGCGATGCCCACCGGGCCACCGTAGGTCTCGGCGGCCATGGACGCGACCGCCTGGTGGTCGCTGCCCGGGCGCAGGTGGGTCAGCAGCAGCCGCCGCGCCCTGGCCTTGGCCGCCCACTCCCCCGCCAGCTGCGGGGTCAGGTGGATCGGGGGGACGCCCTCGGGCCACTCGGTCCAGGCGGCCTCGCAGACGAACAGGTCGGCCTGGTCGGCCAGGCGCCCGAGGGCGTCGCAGGAGCCGGAGTCGGCCGAGTAGGCGATGGTGTGGCCGCCCGAGGAGGCCCGCATCCCGTAGGTCTCGACCGAGTGGACGGTGGCCACCGCCTCCAGCCGCAGCGGCCCCAGGTCGACCCGCTCGCCGTCGTGGAGGTCGTGGACCTCGAAGGTGCCGTCGATGGGCTCGCTCTCGCCGGTGGACAGGAACGGCCGAACGTGGCTGACCCAGTCAGTGGGGCCGAACACCGGCACCGGGGCCGGGGGCGGCTGGAAGTCGCCGTAGCGCAGGGCGTAGTTGGCCGCCAGCAGGTCGCCCACGTGGTCGACGTGCAGGTGGCTGACCCAGATGGCGTCGAGGCTGGGCAGCTCGGCGACCCGCAGCAGGTTGGACAGGGTGCCGGGGCCGGCGTCGACCCACACCCGGATCGGCCGCTCCCCCTCCCCCGCCTCCAGCAGGTAGCCGGAGCAGGCGCGGCCGGCGGCCGGGTAGGTCCCGGAGCTGCCGAGCACGGTGAGGCGGATCACGACGCCTCGGCCCGGGCCGGCACGGCCGCGCTGCGCCGCTCGACCAGGCCAACCTCGGGCCCGAGGAAGCGGGCCCCGACGCGGCGGAACTCCTCGGGGTCGCCCGAGGCGAGGAACCGGTGGGCCGGCCGGGCCCCGTAGGGGGCGTGGAGGTCGGCCCGGGTCAGCTCGGCGAAGACCCTGCGGGCCGTCCATTCGGCAGAGTTGACCAGGAACACGTCCGGGCCGACGAGGTAGCCGATGACCCCGGTGAGCAGCGGGTAGTGGGTGCAGCCGAGGATCAGGGTGTCGACCTCGGCGGCCATCAGCGGGTCCAGGTAGCCGCGGGCCAGCTCGAGGATGTCGGGCCCGGTGGTCTCGCCCCGCTCCACGTACTCCACGAACCGGGGGCAGGCCTGGGCGACCAGGGTGACGTTCTCGTGGGTCTCCTCGATGGCCTCGCGGTAGCGGCCCGAGCCGATGGTCCCTTCGGTGCCGATCACCCCGACCATGCGGTTGCGGGTCAGGCGCACCGCCGCCCGCACGGCCGGCTCGATGACCTCGACCACGGGCAGCGGGTAGGCCGCCTTGAGCTCGTCGAAGGCGGCCGCCGAGGCGCTGTTGCAGGCGACCACGACCAGCTTCACGTCCTCAGCCACCAGCAGGTCCATGATCTCGGAGGCGAACCGCCGGACCTCGGTCTGGGAGCGGGGGCCGTACGGCGACCGGGCGGTGTCGCCGAAGTAGATCACCGACTCGTGCGGGAGCAGGTCGATGACCGCCCGGGCGACGGTCAGGCCGCCCACGCCGGAGTCGAAGATGCCGATGGGTCGCGGGTCCATAGGCGAGGACGATACCGCAGGCGGGGGCCGGGGCCGCGGCCTAGGCCCACAGCTGGCCGCGGAGGCCGGCCTCGGCGGCGTCCGGGTCGGCCCCGTAGGCGCCGGTGGACAGGTACTTCCAGCCGCCGTCGGGCGACAGCACCACGATCTCGGCCCGCTCCAGCCGCTCGGCCACCCGCAGGGCCACGTGCAGGACGGCCCCGGTGGAGATGCCGGCGAACACCCCCTCGGTGGCGGCCAGCTCCCGGGTCCGGGCCAGGGCGTCGTGGGAGCCGACCTTGATCCGGCGGTCGAGCACGGTCTCGTCGAAGATCGGCGGGACGAACCCCTCGTCGAGGTTGCGAAGGCCGTAGACGAAGTCGCCGTACTCGGGCTCGGCGGCCACGATCTGGACCCGGGGGCTCTGCTCCTTGAGGTAGCGGCCCACCCCGACCAGGGTGCCGCTGGTGCCGAGGCCGGCCACGAAGTGGGTGACCTCGGGCAGGTCGCGCCAGATCTCGGGCCCGGTGGTCTCGTAGTGGGCGGTGACGTTGGCCGGGTTGCCGTACTGGTAGAGCATCACCCAGTCGGGGTTGGCGGCGGCCAGCTCCTCGGCCCTGGCGATGGCCCCGTTGGAGCCGCCGGCCGCCGGGGACAGGACCACCTCGGCCCCGTACAGCTCCAGCAGCTGGCGCCGCTCGGCCGAGGTGTTCTCGGGCATGACCACGACCAGCCGGTAGCCGCGGACCCGGGCCACCAGGGCCAGGGCGATGCCGGTGTTGCCGCTGGACGGCTCGAGCAGGGTCGCCCCCGGGGCGAGGCGGCCGGCCTTCTCGGCGTCGTCGACCATGGCCCTGGCGATGCGGTCCTTGACGCTGCCGGTGGGGTTGCTGCCCTCCAGCTTGGCCCACAGCCGCACCCCGGGGCGGGGCGAGAGCCTGGGCAGCCCGATCAGCGGGGTGTTGCCGATCGCGTCCGCCAGGTCCTCGTGCCGCATCCCGGGTCAGCTCCCCCCGGCCACCGCGGGGAGGATGGCGACCACATCGCCGTCGTTGAGCTTGGCGTCGAGCGCGCCGAGGAACCGGACGTCCTCGTCGTTGACGTAGACGTTGACGAAGCGGTGCAGGGCGCCGTCGCCGGTGAGCAGGGACCCGGCGATCCCGGGGTAGCGGCGGTCGAGGTCGCCGAGCAGGTCGCGGACGGTGTCGCCGTCGGCGGTGACGGCCTTCTCGCCGCCGGTGTGCTTGCGGAGGATCGTCGGGATCCGGACTTCAACGGCCATCGAGGCCTCCTGGAACGGGTTCGCGTGGAGCTGGGGCGGGTTGTCCGGCGGTGCGGCGCCGCAGCTCCTCCTCGGTGACCTGGCCGTCGCGGATCCGGAAGGCCCGCAGCATGGGCGCGTCCTGGTCGGCCAGGGAGAGGATCAGATAGGCGGCGTCGGGGTAGGCGGCCAGCTCGACGTCGGTGCGCGACGGGTAGGCCTCGGTGGCCACGTGGGAGTGGAAGATGCCGACCAGGTCAAGGCCGAGGTCGTCCATCTCGGTCATGGCCCGCAGCTGGGCCTTGGGCTCGACCACGTAGAAGGTGGGGCTGGCCTCGGCGTTGGGGAGGGCGTAGACGCGCTCCACCGACCCGTCGCGGCCGCCCAGCAGTGCGCAGGCCTCGTTGGGGTAGCCGTCCCGGGCATGGGCCACCAGGGTCGCGTAGTGGTCGTCGTCGAGCTCCAGCATCGAACCTCCTGGTCACCGAGCGTAGCATCAGCCTCGCGGCAGGCGCCGGACGGCCAGCCGGCCCGGCGTCCCCTCGACCACCCGGCCGACAACCGCCGGCTCGATCCGCCGGCGGCGCAGGTCGGCGACCAGGTCGCCGAGCGCGCCGGCGGGCACCGACAGCAGCAGCCCGCCCGAGGTCTGGGCGTCGTGGAGCAGGGTGGCGACCACCGGCGGCAGGCCCGGCTCCAGCTCCACGTGGTCCCCCAGATAGGCCTGGTTGTTGCGGGTGCCGCCGGAGACGAACCCGGCCGCGGCCAGCTCGGCCGCGCCGGGCAGGAACGGCACCCGGGCGGCGTAGACCTCGCCGGCGACCCCGCTGGCCCGCAGCATCCGGTGCAGGTGGCCGAGGAGCCCGAACCCGGTGACGTCGGTGGCCGCCTCGACCCCGGCGGCCACGGCGGCCTCGGCGGCGTCGCGGTTCAGGGTCGTCATCGAGGCGACGGCGGCGGCCACGGCCGCCGGGTCGGGGTCGCCGCGCTTGACCGCGGTGGCCACCACCCCGGTGCCGAGCGGCTTGGTCAGCACCAGCCGGTCCCCCGGCCGGGCCCTGGCGATGGTCAGCAGCCGCGCCGGGTCGGCCAGCCCGACCACTGCCAGGCCGTACTTGGGCTCGGGGTCGTCGATCGAGTGGCCGCCCACGACCGGGCAGCCGGCCTCGGCGGCGACCTCGGCCCCGCCCCGGAGCACCTCGGCCAGCAGCTCGACCGGCAGGTCGGCCGCCGGCCAGGCGGTCAGGTTGAGGGCCAGGATCGGCCGGCCGCCCATCGCGTAGACGTCGGAGAGGGCGTTGGCGGCGGCGATCCGCCCCCAGTCGCGGGCGTCGTCGACGATCGGGGTGAAGAAGTCGGTCGTGAGCACGAGCGCCTGCCGGGCGTCCAGGCGCAGCACGGCCGCGTCGTCGCCCTCCTCCGCCCCGACCAGCAGGTCGCCCCCGGCCCCGCCGAGCCCCTGGCCGACGCTCGCCATCAGCTGCTCCAGGGTGGCCAGGGGCAGCTTGCAGGCGCAGCCGGCCCCGTGGGAGAGGGCGGTCAGGCGCGGCAGCTCGGCGGCGGTGGTCATGCCCGTAGGATAGGCGCCATGTTCGCCGCCGTGGTCCGCGACGCCTGGCGCCAGTACCGGCGCCGGCCCCTGGCCGCCGTGCTCACGGTGGTCGTGGGCGGGCTGCCGGTGTTCCTCGACCCCGACGACCCGGTGCTGGCGATCCCCCTGGCCATCTTCCTGCTCGGGGCCGGGCTGCTGGTCGAGCTGTTCCTGGTCGCCTGGCTGGCCGGGGCGCTCGACCCGGCGCCGACCTCGGCCCAGGCCGCCCTGGCCGTCATGCGCCGCACCATCGCCCCGGGCGTGCGGGCCGGGCTGCTCCGGGCCGCCTACCTGCTGCTGGCCCTGATGGTCGGCCTGCTGCTGTTCGGGTCCCGCGACAGCGAGCCCCTGCCCACCTCCGAGCAGACCAAGCTGGCGATCGGGCTGTGGCCGCTGTTCGGGGTCGCCTTCGCCTTCCTGGCCGTGCTGATGCAGCGGGTGGTGCTCGGCGGCGAGCGCCGGGTCCGGCAGGCGGCCGGCGTCTCCCACCGCGTGGCCTCGGCCTACTTCCCGATCTGCCTGGTCATCGGCCTGCTCCAGGCGAGCGGGCTGGTCGTGGCCAGCCTGGTGGCCGAGTTCTGGATGCTGGCCGTGCTGTCGATCGCGCTCGCCCTGGCCGACCCCTACCTGATCGGCCTGTGCAACGCCCTCTACCTCAGGACCAGGGCCGACCAGGAACCGGTGGACGCCGGCGACGGCTCGCTCAGGCCCCCACACAGGTGAGGCCGCTGCCCACCGGGTAGTTGGCCACCCCGAGCACGGCCAGGACGATCCCGGCCAGGAACGGCACGGCCAGGGCGACCGGCTGCAGGGCCCGGTTGCGCTCGCCGGCCGCGTCGTAGAGGGCCATGGTGACCACGCCGGCCAGGAACCCGCCGATGTGGGCCAGGTTGTCGATGCTGGGGTTGCGGGAGGCGATGAACAGGTTGAGCAGCAGCACCAGCAGCAGCTGCTGGAGCGGGGCCGAGCCGCCGGCCGAGCGGCGCTTGAAGAAGAAGGCGATCAGGGCTCCGAGCAGCCCGAAGATCGCCCCCGAGGCGCCCACCCCAAGCTCGGTCTGGTTGAACGCGAAGCTGGCCCCGGCGCCGACCAGCCCGGCGCCGACGTAGAGGGCCACGAACCGGGTCCGCCCGAGCACGTGCTCCAGGGTCGGCCCGAACGCCCACAGGGCCCAGCTGTTGAAGGCCCAGTGGAGCAGCCCGCCGTGCAGGAACATCACCGTCAGCAGCCGCCACCACTGGCCGGACTCGGCGATGGCGGCGGCGTTCAGCGCCCCCAGCCGGCACAGGGCCCTGGCCGAGGGGTCGAGCAGCCCGAAGCCGCTGCCGGTGAGCAGGGCGGCCGCGAACAGCATGAACGTGTTGACGCCGAGCAGGGTCCAGGTGGCCAGCGGCCGGTCGTCGCCCGGGCGGCTGCGCGCCCGGACCGGGGAGCGGGCGTCGTCCGGGCACAGCTGGCCCACCGGGGCCGGGTTGGCGCACTCGCCGCAGATCGGCCGCTCGCAGCGCGAGCAGCGCAGCCCGGTCTGCCGGTCCGGGTGCTGGTAGCAGTACGTCGGGGTGGTCGCCCTGGTCAGCCACTCCGGGCGGTCGGACGGCCCCTCGCTCTCGGGCAACGTTCGGCTCCTTGGTCGCGGACCACCAGCATGCCATCTCCGCCCCGGTTGGGGCGGCCCAGCCTAGCGGGCCAGGAACCCGGGGATGGACGGGAGCTTCAGCTCGGGTGGGGCGGGCAGCTCGGCTCCCGCCCGGACGGCGTCGACGCTGGCCACGGTGTGGGCGGCGATCGCGTCCCAGGACAGGGGGGCGACCGCGGCCTGGCGCAGGGCCCGGCGCCGCTCCCGGTCGCGCTTGAGGGCGCCCTGGATGGCCCGGGCGAACTCCGACGGGTCCCTGGCGATCCAGACCAGCCGGCGCAGCTCCTCGGCCCCGGCGATCTCGGTGGTGACCACCGGCAGCCCGGCGGCCAGGTAGCCGAACAGCTTCTCGGGCACGACCGCCCGGGTGGCCGGGGCGACCTGGTGGGGGGCGATGGCGACGTCGGCCGCGGCCAGGTAGTCGGGCAGTAGCCGGTAGGGCCTTGGCCCGATCACGTGCACGTTGCGCAACCCCGAGACCAGCGGCTGGAGGAAGTCGGCGGCCGGGCCGACGAACACGAAGCTGGCCTCGCGCAGCCGGTCGGCCGTGCCGCGGATCAGGCCGACGTTGAGGTAGGCCCGCATCGAGCCGGCGTAGATGATCAGCGGCCG